>DATIKU010000018.1 GCA_035477215.1 Spirochaetota bacterium
CGGGTCCAGATCGATGATCTCGGCCGCGTAGCACCAGCAGCGTGTTACATCGATCACCGCGCCGACGCCCTCCTTACGGAACAGCTCAAAACAGCGCGCGGCCTCCGCCGCGCCGCCCGTCGTGAAATCGGGCACCACGCACCCAACCGGGAGGCCGCACGCATGCCTGAGGGCGCCGGTTATGAGTTCGGCCGCGGAAAGCGCCATGGCCATGATCGGCTCCTCAAGCGATTCCCGGACGCCGTTTCGGCGCCCGTCGATCACCGGGCGTATGCCGATCTTCGGCAGTCGGCCGTTTTGCCCGTTTCCCGGCGCGTGAATCCGCATCACGGCGCCCCCATGGCTTTTCGCAGAAACGCGGCGCTTCGCCGAACGGCGACATCGGGATCGGCCGTGTATTGGAAGCCGAGCTCCACGGCCAGAAATCCCGTATACCCGGAGGTCATGAGCGCGCTCAGGAAAATATCGTAGTGCATCCCTCCATCACCGGGCACCATGTGGTCGTCGGTGACGCCGTTATTGTCGTCGATGTGATAATGGCAGGCCATCCCCGCGGTTTTCGAAACGACATCGGAAAGCGCCTCGGCGTTGACAAAGCAATGGCCGGTGTCCACGCAGAGTCCCATGGGACGGCCGAGCTCGCGGATTGCGCGCATCCCGTCATCCAGGGTGATAACGAGGTCCGTCTCGTGCCGGTTCCCGGGCTCGAGGAGGAGCGAGACCGGTATCCCGGCCGTGTGCTCGGAGAGCGCGCGCATGCTTTCGAGCATGGCGCCCCACGCCGCGTCCCGCCCCTGGCCGTAAAGGCTGTATCCGGGACACACGCTCACCGACGGGGAGCCGAGACCGGCCGCGGCGTCGATGCTCCGCTTCATGTAATCCACGCTTGCGCGGCGCATGTCATCGTCGGGTGCGGCGATATTGACGGGATAGCGAAACTGTGCCGGAATGAAATTGGACACGGAAATATTCAGGTCCTCCATCAGCCGCCGGAGTCCGGCGACCCTGGCGCTGCTCATGTCCTCGCAGTAGGCATGAGGCCTCCCTCCCCACAGTTCGACCCCCTCGTAACCGAACGAGGCCGTGCGCCGTATCGCATCATCCAGCGAATAGCGGTAGTATACGAATGTCGAGGCGCTGAGTCGTATCATATGCGTACCCTTTTTCATCAGCATTAATCCGCAAAAGCCCACCGCCGGTAGGACGGCTCCTCAATAATGCCTGAAGGCGAGAGCACGCACGGCGGATAGGCAAATGCCGACGCGTCGGCCCTGATATCTTCCGGCGGCGCATCGCCCCGATACGGCGCCAGCATGATCTCAAAGGACTGCCGCCGCCCGTTGAAGGAGGGTGCATATGGCAGTATATGATCCGATGCCGAAAACCGCTTGGCGACGAAGGCCCCGATTCCGGTATAGGCCGTATGATAGGAATACTGTTTACCCCAATAGCTGCCGAAGGGATTGAGATAGACCCAAGTGTTATTTTGAATCCGCCGTGTCCTGAGCGGACAGAAGGCCATGGAGGCGGACGCGGACGCGGTCTGCGCGACCAGCATCCCCTCCCGGCCGTTGGAAACCGCCACCCAGGCGTTCGTCACATGGTTATTGCAGGAATCAAGCTCGCTATTGCCCGAAAAATCGCCGTAATCGAGGTGGTACGAGCTCACCTGGCCGAAATAATTGTGCTTCCACACCCTGAGAGGAGAGCCGGCACTTCCGCTAATAGAAGGCGCGATCTCGCAGGGAATGATTTCCTCCCAGCGGGCGTCCCATTTCTGCTGGAGACGGGCCGCCTTGCCCTTCTCGAATCCCTTCATGGGTGTTGATGGATACTGTATTGTCATCCGTACATACAGGTAAGGGAGGTCCGCGGCAAGGACGAACTCGCGTTCCACCACGGCATGGGCGTTCACGTCGGGTAGCTCGATTTCACTTTTCATGCGAACGAAACCGAACCGGCCCTCGCCGATCGTCAGCGACTCCGCCATCTTCCACAACACGGGCTCGCGGCGTTTTCCGTTATAGCCGATGGCCGTTGACATTCCTCCACCGCGCAAGACATCCTCCCCGTCATGCTCAAGTCCAAGAACATTTCCGGAGGTGTCATAACGCAGCGCGATCCGGCCGTTTTTTATTCCTCCTGTATATATGTGCACCGGGTGGTCCGGGGCCTTTGTGATCCCGCCTCGCGCGACCAGTTTGAAGTCACGGCGCTCGTTCGCATCGAGATGCACGACCGCATAGAGTTCACTTCCACCATCGCGTTCCAGCACGGCGGCGGGCACGCTGCGCCCGCCGGTGTCGACGAGCTCGACCCCGGCCGGATTTTTAAACCTCGCTCCGAGCTTCAATCCGAGCATGGACCGGGAGGGGCTCGCCTTGTATCGAACGGCCCCGGTGGAGACGCCGCGCGGATAATCGAAGAGCTGGCAATCGGAGCTACCGGCACCGAGCGAAGCGGCGGCGGCCTCGAAGCCGTTTCGCGCCAGATCAACGGAGCGGGAGGTCAGTGAGGCGGCGGTCCTGAGCCGTGTGAGATTCATGACCGGCGCGGCCATTCCAAAATGGGTAGTGGAAAGCAGGCGCAACCGTTCCTCGAACGATTCCGCCAGCAGCCCCCCGACGCGCTGCCCTGACGCCGCCGATTCCTCAAGCAGCCTGAGGGACTGGAGTTCGAGCAGACGCGAACGCTCGAGCCCGGTCCATATCTCCTGGTTCTCCCATTTTTCCGCCCAGCTCGAGAGGCCGTCAAAGCTTCCGTCGGCCGTATCCTGTCCGAAACTCAGTTTCCCGACCGGCGGATGATTTTTCAGGTACTCGCAGGGCGTTGTGAAGGTCACATATTCCAGATCGAGGATGCTCTCGACCAGCCCCTTCAAGCCCTGCCCCATCGAGTACAGGCGCGAAACGACCGGCACACTGATACCGTACCAGAACTGATCGTCGGCGTCCATATCGATAATGAGCAGCAGGTCGGTCGGCTCCTCCATGGAGCGCTGCTTTCTCCTGAGACGCTTCACCCAGCGACGCAGTGAGATATTGTCGAGCAGGTCGCCCGGATTGTAGGCGGGGACGAGCACCATGGAGCCTTCCATCCCGGGGACCGAGAATTCAAGAGGATTGTACCGCTCGGCAAGTGAAAGCTCCGGGACGAAATTACTGAAACCGTTGAAGGGGATGGCGCTGTAAAACAGGCTTATGTAACGAATCCCGTGGCGGGGGTATAAAGCCAGGTGCGAGGGTGTGAACATCATCTCCTGTGGACGTACCATGGGAGCGAAGTCCCCGAACAGATCGCGCACTCCCGATCCCTGTGGATTCGATATCGCGCGCGCGATCGCCTCGTCGAACTCCCGCGCGGTCGACGCGCTCACAAGGCCGTTGTTGTAGGACATTATCTGGATCTCGTCAAGCCCGCTCCTCACCCTTCGCTGCATCGATTCGATTATATCCGGGCAATGGCGCGGCATGATGGTCTCGAGCGAAAAATAGTTTTCGAAATCCCATGTCCCGCGCACCGGTACCCCTCTTGCATTGAATTCGTCGAGCACCTCGATGACCCGGCGAATCACTCGGATGTCTTTGCCGAAACCGAGCTCATCCGGCGTATCACCCCTGAAGGAGTGATAAAAGTTCCCGTGGAACCTGAAAGCCACATGAATACGCGAGGCCGGTCCGCTTTTCCCTTTCATGGCCCTCTCCTATCTCCTTCGACCGGAGCCGGTCTTGCCGCGTTCGAAGACGTTCTTCAATGCTTCCTCCTCCGCTACGTTCACGGCTCCGGCACGCCGGGCGATGAGAAACACCTTCAGCCGGTCATGCAGCTCCCGCGTGAGACCGTAACGCCAGGCATTATACACGCACACGGTCAGGTAGACCACCGGCACCAGCATAAGCATCAATCGCAGGGTGAGTAAAAGCTCCGGCGATTGCGGCTGCTTTACCAGGGTCTTTACCCCGTCGATCGTCTGCTCGATCGGCTTTATAAAACCGGCATAGGCAAGCACGTTCGACACGATGAAGATCCCCAGTGCGGTGCTGAGCTGCCGGAGAAAGGAAAGCACCCCGGAATATATCCCCTCCCGGCGCTCACCGGTATAGAGTTCATCCACATCGGGGACGTCGGGCAGGATTGAATAGATCATGATCCCCATGCCCCCGGACCCCAGCCCCACAAACGCGGAGAAAACATAAATAACCCATCGCGGCTGATCTCTGGTTATCAGGATACTTCCGGCCATTACAAGGGCGAAGAAGAGCCCGGCGGCAAGGAAGGCTTTTTTCTTGCCTGTTTTACGGCTTGTCGCGGAAAAAATTAAAAGCGCGATAATCTGACAGAAAAGGAGTACCCCCAGCACGTAATTGGTCTCACCGGCACGCCCCATATAATAGGTCATAAAGTACATCATTATCGACATGATGATGTCCATCGTCGACATCGTGAACAGGTACATGAGCAGTACATTCACGAAGGTGGGGGTCTTGAACGGCTCGATGTAGGTCTTCCTGATGCTGAACGGCTCGGGTTCGCGCTGGAATTCCCTGCGCTCCCTGGTCAGGAAAAACGTCGCCAGGTACGGCAGGCCGAACACCAGGCCGAAGATAACGGCCATCACGAAGAAACCGGTGCTCTCGTCCGGGAACATCTTGACGATCTGGAAGGGGACCACCGCGCAGACAAGGGATGAACCCATCGAAAAGAGCATTCTTATGGTTGCGAGGGAGGTCCGCTCGGTATAATCGAGCGTGAGCTCCGACGCCAGCGAGAAATACGGGATCATCATGAAGGAATGTACCGTCGTGAAGAACATGTACGAGCCCAGCGCGTAAGCCAGCCGGTGCCATTCCTTTTCGAAGCCGACGTTGTACCAGAGCATGGAAAAGGCGAGCGAGACGAGGACTACGCCCGCCAGGAAATACGGCCTCCTGCGGCCGAAGCGCGTCCGGGTACGGTCCGTGAGGACTCCGATGATCGGATCGATTGAGGCGTCCCAGATTTTGCTGATGAGAAAAACTATCCCCGCCAGAGCCGGCGAGATGAGCAGTACGTCGGTGATAAAATACAAATAAAAAAAACCGATGATAACCAGCGATCCGCCGCCGAAGATATCGCCCGCGCCGAAACCCAGCTTCGTCGAAAGCCTCAACCTCTCGTCTTTGCCATTGTCCATGCCCGTCACTCTCCCCGTGAAATTGAGCGTCTGCGGCACACCCGATATTCAATCCCGGCGACGAGCATGGTGCGGCACTGCGTACTCCCCGACTAATGGGAAACACCCTCCCCGGTATTTCATATCGTAAATATTATATCATATTTGCGCGCAAATATTGCAAGAAGAAATCACACCCTTTCCACTAAAAACAAAAGGCCGGGCTTTCACCCGGCCTTTTCATGCCGCATGGTTCGATTAAGGCTTTTACTTGACGACTATATTGACCAGCTTCCCCGGAACCACGATCACTTTTACGACCCGTTTGCCGGCGGTGAATTCCGCGATCCGCTGGTCGCCAAGCGCCAGCTTTTCCATCTCGTCATTCGGGATGCCGGGAGTGACCACCGCCTTCGACCGGTTCTTGCCGTTTACCTGGAAGACGATCTCGATCTCCTCGCGCATCGAAAGCGCTTCAATATAGGAAGGCCACGGATGGTCGACGAGGAGCTCCCCGTGTCCCAGCATGGCCCACATCTCCTCGGCCACGTGCGGCACGAAGGGGGAGAGCATCGGGATCAGCGAATCGAAAATTTCGGACAGAACCTTCGCTCCGTCGGGCGTGGAGGCCTCCGCCACGGGGAGCTGGTAGAGCGCGTTCACCAGCTCCATCATGCGGGCGATGGCGGTGTTGTACTGCATTCGCTCCTCGATGTCGTTGGTCACGATCTTCACCGTGCGATGGAGCTCGATTCGAAGCGACCGGAGCGCATCTGTAAGCGCGGCGTCGGGCTCTGGTTTTTCTTTGGTATAGCGATCGGCATATTTGCTCACGATGCGCCACACGCGGCCGATGAATCGGAAACAACCCTCCACGCCCTTGTCCGACCAGTCGAGGTCCTTGTCGGGCGGTGAGGCGAAGAGCATGAAAAGCCGCGCGGTGTCCGCGCCGTAATCTTCCATAATCTTATCGGGGTCCACGATGTTCCCCTTGGACTTGCTCATCTTGGCGCCGTCCTTGATCACCATTCCCTGGGTGAGGAGCCTGGTGAACGGTTCGCGGCACTTGACGAGCCCAAGGTCGTGGAGCACCATGTTGAAAAAGCGCGCATAGAGCAGGTGCATGCACGCGTGTTCGATGCCGCCAATATACTGGTCCACGGGCATCCAGTGGTCGACCTCCTCGCGGTCGAACATCTCCCTCGATTTCGGCGAGGTGAACTTCGCGAAATACCACGACGAGTCCACGAAGGTGTCCATGGTGTCGGTCTCGCGCCGCGCCTTCCCGCCGCACTTCGGGCAGGTGGTGTTGATGAAATCATCCATGAACGTAAGCGGCGAGCGCGAGTCTCCCCGGAACTCCACCTCCGTGGGGAGAACCACCGGCAATTCACCCTCCGGCACCAGCGCCGGGCCGCATTTTTCGCAGTAGACTACCGGAATGGGACAGCCCCAGTAGCGCTGTCGCGAGATCAGCCAGTCCCGCAGACGATAGGTGACGGCGCGCTTGCCGAAACCCTTCTCCTCCGCAAAATCCGCTATTTTCGCCATAGCCTCCCCGTTCCACAGCCCGTCGAACGGCCCGGAGTTGATGCAGAGGCCGTCATCCACATAGGCGTCGTCCATGGTATCCACCGATAGCGGCTCACCCGGGCGGTCGATCACGATCTTTACCGGGATTCCATACTTATGCGCGAAGACGAAGTCGCGCGTATCGTGCGCCGGCACCGCCATAATGGCGCCCGTTCCGTATTCCATCAGCACGAAATTGCCCACGTACAGCGGCACGATATCGCCGTTGAAGGGATTGATTATTTTGAGCCCGGTGTCGACCCCTTCCTTCTCCTTCTCCTCCGAAAGCCTGTCGATTAGGGACTGCGATTTGAATCGCTCTATAAACCCACGTACCTCCGGGTTTGTCACCCGGTCCAGCAGCGGATGCTCGGGCGCGATCACCATGAAGGTGACGCCGAACACCGTGTCGGGACGTGTCGTGTATATGGGAAAGTCCCCGCCGGTCTCAAGCCTGAAGTTTACGGTAAGACCGGTCGAACGGCCGATCCAGTTACGCTGCATCACGACCACGCGCTCGGGCCAGCCGTCGCCGAGTTCGTCGTGGCCTTTCAGTAGATCGTCCGCGTAATCGGTTATCTTGAAGAACCACTGCTCGAGCTCCTTCTGTGTGACGCTCGAGTCGCAGCGCCAGCAGAGGCCGTCCTCCACCTGCTCGTTAGCCAGCACCGTGTTGCACGAGGGGCACCAGTTCACCGAGGCCTTCTTCTTGTAGGCGAGGCCCTTCTCGTACATCCTGCAGAACATCCACTGGTTCCAGCGGTAATAGTCCGGGTCGCTGGTGGCGACCTCGCGCGTCCAGTCGTAGGAGACGCCGAGCCTGCGGAACTGCTCCTTCATGTGGCCTATATTGTCGAGCGTCCACCGGTACGGCGGGATGCCTCCCTTGATGGCCGCGTTCTCGGCCGGCAAGCCGAACGCGTCCCAGCCGATCGGGTGCAGCACGTTAAACCCCCTCATGCGCTTGAAACGCGCCATAAGATCGCCGATGGAATAATTGCGCACGTGGCCCATGTGCAGCCGGCCCGATGGATAGGGAAACATCTCGAGAAGATAATATTTCTTACGTTTGGGGTCGCGCCTGGATTCGAAGACCCCGGCATCTTCCCAGCGCTTCTGCCATTTAGATTCAATCTCTTTAAACGTGTAATCGCGCTCCGCCATGGAACACCTCGCGCTCGTTGGTATCGACGCTTTCATTCTTTTTAAAAGCGGTAAAAGTCAAGTAAATTGCCGAAATCCGGGACGCGTCGCCCCCCCTATGACCCGCGGGGCTTTGAATCCGTCAGGAACTGGTCCGTGGTCCACGCGTCGAGAAGCCGGCTGTAGGCCTGGATTATATCGCGATGCGTCAGCACGCCCGTCACCGACCGGTTTTTCTCGGACTTCACCACGGGGATCGTCTCGAGGTCGTATTCCTCGATTTTCTGCATGGCGAACGACACGGGATCATCCTCGGTGACCACCGGAACCTCGGCGGTGACATCGTCCGCGATAAGGAGCTCGGTCAGCTCATGCGACACGATGGCCTGGCGCACCTGCCGGAGGGATATGACCCCGAGGAGCTCCTTCCTGTCATTCAGCACAAACACGTCACCGTATGTCGAGTGCATGAGTATATCAGTAAGCTTCCGAAACGGTGTGCGGTGGCTCACCACATCGTAGTTTGTCTTACGAAGCTCGCGCACCTTGATCTTCCCGAGGAGGTCCATCTCCCCCCGCTTCGAAACGTCGATGCCTTCCTTCATCAGCTCGAGCGTGTAAGTGCCCCCCTTGTTGACGTAGATCACAACAAGGTAGGCGATGATCGAGACGAACATGAGCGGCAGGATGAAGTGATAGTCGCCCGTCACCTCGAACACCAGGAGTATCGAGGTCAGCGGAATGGCATTGATGCCGGCAAGTACACCTCCCATCCCCACAAGCGCGAATACGACCGGATCGAGGGAGGTCGCGAACAACGCGTTCACCAACACGGCGAAGGAGTGTCCAAGCAGAACGCCGATCATGAGCGAAGGCGCGAAGGTGCCGCCATAGAAACCCGCTTCGAGTAAAAGCGCCATGAAGACCAGCTTGAGCACGAGGAGCGCGAGCACGAAAGCCAGGGAATAGTGATGGTTGAGGACCTCGTTGATAGTGTTGTAGCCGATACCGTAAAGCTGGTGAAAGAAAAGGAGCACGACCCCGAAAAGCGCCGCGGCCGGTACCAGCTTCATGAATTCGTTTGTGATGCCGAGCTTTTTTACGAGGAGAAACGAAGAACCTTTGCGAAGCTGGAAAAAAAGAATCGAAACCGCGCCGCACAGAATCGCGAGCAAAAGGAAGTACGGAAAATCGCCGACCTCTCCCGAAGAGTATTGCGGGATTCTGAATACGTGCTTGTTGCCCAGGACCGCGCGGGAAAATACGTCCGCGACCACCGAGGAGATAACCAGCGAGCTCATGGCCTGGTTTTTAAAGTCGTTCAGGAGGATGACCTCGATACCGAAAAAGACCCCGGCGATGGGGGCGTTGAACACCGCCGCAATCGCCGCACCGGCACCCGCCACGGCGTACATACGCATCTCGCGCTGGTTGAGTCGAAAAATCTGCGCCATGAGCGATCCGAGGCCGCTCCCCATCTTGGCGGCGGGGCCCTCCGGCCCCAGCGGCGCACCCGACCCTATCGAGATGATCGGCGCGAAGAAGTGGAACAGCGTAACCTTGAAGGGGATGAATCCATTACGAAAAAGCACGGACTTGATCACGCTCGTCACGTCGCGCTCGCGCGCGATCGCCGGTAGATATCTCGTCATCACCGCCACAACTATTGCTCCTATGACTGGGAATATGAAGATCAGATTGACATCGACTCCCATGTAGGTGCGAAGATTGAAATATTCGAAAAAATGGCGGGTCCCCTCGAGCAGTGAGTGGAAGACGATTGCCCCCGCGCCGGCGAGAACACCGAGCAGTACGGAGAAAATGATATGCGAGATGTACTTCGATATATCGGTGCTCGCGTAGCGCGTAAGAAGTCCGCGTTGCGCGTCTGCCAGTTCCCGCCAGGTGAAAAACCGACCCGGTCTCATCTCTCGATTGAAAGGAGATCGATGATTTTCGCGGGATTCGAGGCGTGTATAATCTCGGAGCGCCGCGTCTCATCTTTAAGAATGAACATTATTTTGGACAGCAGCGTGAGGTAATCCTTGTGCTGGCGGTCGCCCGCGGCGACCAGTATGATGAGATGGACGGGCTTGCCGTCGATTGAATCGAAATCGATTCCCGCTTTCGAAATGCCGACAGCAAAGGCTATATCCTTTACTGATTTGATCTTGGCGTGCGGGATCGCCAGGCCCAAACCGATCCCAGTGCTCATTATTTTCTCTCGCTCAACGAGTGCATTGACCAGCTCGTCCATGTCCGCACACACATGGGCGCCGTCAAAAAGCCGCGCGAGCTCCTCGATCGCCTTGAATTTGTTTTTCGATTTGAGCTTCTTTACGAATTTTTCGTTCGAGTATTCACTGACCCTTTTCATCAAACCCGCCGCACGCTGAGTATGAATTAGCTTGCTATCCCTGTTATTCTTATCATTACTTTTTACGATTTTCATGAGGAAAAAACCGCGCGTCCCGTGCGGTTTTGTCTTTTCCCGGCCTCGCTCACTCTCCGGGCTGCACCGCTGTGGCGAATATCCAGCCGAAGTATTTTTTTACGTCCGCAAGCGCCATCCCGTAACCGAGGTAAAACCCGTCGACCCATATCTCGAAGTGCAGGTGCGCTCCGTATTTCTCCCCTTCGGCCTCGCCTAAAAGTCCCGAGTTCCCGATGCGGCCGATACGCTGACCTTTGGAGACTTTCCCGCCGGCGACGATCCTCCTGTCGATTTCCGACAGATGGTTATACGTGGTTACGACACCGTTCCCGTGGTCGATCCACACCTGCCTGCCGCCGAACGAGCGCAGCACGAAGGTGCGCGGGTTGCTCTTGGTATACTCCGACTGCTGTTTCCACTGGACCGGCGTGAGCGCCTCGTACTTCCAGTCGGCCCGGATCACCGTCCCGCCGTCCGCTGCGTATACGGCCGTAGTGAAATCGACCGGTTTCGCTTCGTAGCTGCCTTCCGCGAACGCACTGTAGATATCCAGCCCCGCATGGATCCCGCCGCGGTACGCCCGTTGAGCATTCGGATATCCGGCGTCGTTCGGCGGAAGCAGGGCGTTACGCACCGGCATGCACAGCCCCTTCAGCCGGCCGTCGAAATACCTCAGGCTGTTCGCGCCGACGAAACACTCGACCTCGGCGATCGCCGCCTGCCCGTCCACCATGCCGTCAACCGGCACTAAAATCCGGAACTTGCTCGCGTCCACCCCGCCCAGGTCTACTTCCGCACGGTCGCCCGCTCCCGCCCTCCCGGCAAGCCGCGCAATAATCCCTCTGCGCGACTGCCCGGTGAATTCCACCCGCGCGAAATCGAACCATTCGCCGTTGTATATGAACTGAACGGTGCAATTACGGAGCATGCGGTAATTGTCCCTGTACCCGGGGACGATAACGATTTTCGTTAACAGGCGCTTCGCCCCGAAATCGACGCTGAGCCACTGCGGCGACTCCGAGCGCGCCGACCTCCACGAGCTGTCGATATCGCTGTCGACCGCCATGAACCCAGTGTGGTTCGGGCCATGGCTCGAGCTCACCTCCCAGCGCACCTTTTGCGCGGTGTTCGCGCCGATGATGAAATAGTCGCCGCCACGCGTGTTGCCGCCGGCGGGCGGTACGCATGGCAGAAGGCATATGATCACGGCAATCCCCACCATGGAGCCTTTGCGAATCCTCATCCGTTCATCCCGCTTTTTTTTCCGCGTTTCGGTAAAATCCCGGCCGCGGATATTCACAAGCGCTTGACTGTCAGTCAGAGCGGGGATAGTGTGTGGTCCCGGCACAAACCGGTAAACCATTATTTCGAGGGAAGCGATGGAAAAGCACGTTGTCGTCTACTGCACCACGCCGTCCAGGGAGGTGGCGGTCGCCATCGCCGAATCACTGGTTTCCGGACGGCTCGCCGCATGCGTCAATATCGTCGGGGGTATTCATTCCATTTACACATGGAAGGCCGAGCTCTGCCGCGAAGAGGAGTGTCTGATGATAATCAAGACGCGCGGGGAGCTTTTCGAACGATTGCGTGAAACGATTACATCCCTGCACCCCTATGAGGTGCCCGAGATAATAGCCCTGCCGA
This sequence comes from Spirochaetota bacterium, assembly GCA_035477215.1. Taxonomy (NCBI): domain Bacteria; kingdom Pseudomonadati; phylum Spirochaetota; species Spirochaetota bacterium. Next base: position 11,946 of record DATIKU010000018.1, read on the forward strand.
TTGCGGCGGGCAATACGCCGTATCTCAACTGGATCGACGAATCGACGGGCTGAGGGGATTTACAGCAGTCCGCCCCACGACCTGCGCTTCGCCCAGGCAAAGCCGCCGTTCTTCGAGGCCTTTTCCTCCGCCTTCACGCCGACTACGCGCGCGGGAGAGCCGGCTGCGCTTTCCATTGAATCAATCTTCGCGAGCAGAACGCGAACGAGGTGGACGATGTACTCCTCCTTTTTGTTCATGATCTCTATGAGCTCGCGCTGCCGGTCCTGAATTTCCTTCTTTAAGCCGCTCTCGACTTCCTTGAGCTTTATGATGGTCGTAAAATCGACCACATTGTTTCCTTCACCGTTCATTTTCGTATCCGTCCTGGCTATGGGATCATGGGCATATATGCAGCAAAACATAGCATTACCGGAAGGAAAAACCTTAAAAAACCTCAGAATAATCGCCTAAAGGCGGACGATTTCGTCAAACTCGAGGGACTTCGCCGCGAAGACGGCACGCAGCCGGACTTCATCGGCGCAGTGAAAACGGAGACATACACCGCAGTCCGAGCCCAAATTGCGCGGAACGGGTATAAGCTTTACGGGGATTTCTTCCTCCCGGCACAGCCTCTCCCCTCGAAGCGCCAGGCTGGTTGAGTGAAAGAGCGCGACGCACCATTCTTCGTTCACGCCCCGCTCCCTTTTCGCACGATGACGCGCACCGCATCGATCGCCGCGGCGATATCGTCGTGCGAGATGAAGTATCCGGCGCTGAACCGGACAGTCCCGTCCGGAAAGCTGCCGAGGCTTACGTGCGCGGCCGGACTGCAATGAAGGCCCACCCTGCACAAAATGTCGAACTCCTCGTCGAGCCGCAGCCCCAACCCGCCTGGCGACACGGCATTACTGGTAAACGAGACCGTCGAAAGGCGCCGGCCGGGCGGCCCGGCGAACAGGCGTACGCCGTCGATCGAGGAAAGGCCGTCGACCAGCGCGTTCGCAAGGTCGTCTTCGTGACGGCGGATCGCCGCAATCCCCGTTCCCTGGACAAAGCGCACCCCTTCCCCGAGCCCGGCGATACCGATGGTGTTGGGCGTCCCGCTCTCGAAACGGTCGGGTGCGAATTCGGGCTGCGTCTCGAATTCGGAGCGGCTGCCGGTCCCTCCGTACATTAGTGGACGCATGCGCTCCAGAGGCGAGTGCTCGCCGACGATAAGGCCCCCCGTCCCCTGCGGGCCATACAGCGCCTTGTGGCCCGTAAAGGCGAGGAGGTCGATGTAGTCGCGTTCCATGTCGATGTCCACGCATCCGGCCGTCTGGGCCGCGTCAACGAGAAACAGGGCCCCCGTCTCGCGGACGATAATTCCCAGATCGCGAACCAGCTGCAGGCAGCCGTTGACGTTCGAGCCGTGATTGACGACCACCATCGCGGTCTTCTCCGAAAGCGCGCGCCTTAAATCGTCGGGGTCGAAAACGCCCCCGGAGGATGAAGGGACGACGACCACCCGGACGCCTTCCGCCTCGAGGGCGCGCAGCGGACGCATCACCGAATTGTGCTCCATGCCGCTGGTCACCACGCGGTCGCCCGGATTTAAAAAGCCAAGCAGCGCCTGGTTCAGCGCGCCGGTGGCGTTGTTCGAGAAGAGCACGCGCAGCGGATCGCGAACATTGAACAGCGACGCGAGCGATTCGCGCGTTTCGTAGATGATGCGCCCCGCGTCAACGGAAAGGCGATGTCCGGACCTTCCGGGGTTCGCGCCGACTTCACGCGCGAAACGGAGCATGCCCTCGTAAACGGCCGGAGGCTTGGGGAAGGATGTCGCCGCATTATCGAGATAGATCATTGTGTGGGATATGCGAAACGCTCCGGACGAAAATATCCGCCTCGCCCGGAGTGTTCCCTGAAATTATTTTCTGAGCGTCAGCGAGTATTCTCCGTCCTGTTCCCTGATCGAAACCGCCCATCCCTTGTTCTCGGCCAGGCGGGTGACGTTATCGCGCGCCGTTCCGGAATCGACAAGCACTTCAAGCGCGCCCGAACCCATCTCCTCGATTTTTTTCTTCGTCTCGAAGACCGGCTGAGGGCACGAAAGCCCGCGCATATCCAGTTTATATGCCATAGATTCCTCCTTCCCTCAAGCCGTCCGGCGCATGGTAAAACCGATCACAAGGCAGGCCGCAAGACCCGCGACCACCGACGCGGGGCCCCAGAGTCCGGGACCAGCCGGAGAGCTTGCCGTGGCGAAATTGTGCGCAAAACCGGCCCCCACAATCATTCCCATCACGAAGATCGCCGCGTCGCCGTCGCCTTCACCCGAAAGAAAAAGCTGACGGCCGGGACAACCGCCCGCAAGCGCGAAGGCGAGACCCGAGAGCATCATTCCGCCGAAGTTCCAGACGTGGGCGGTGTGGGCAACCGGCTGACCCGCGAAACCGGGGTTGAACTGGCCGAGCGCGAGGTTTGCCGCAAGCGCGCCGATTACCAACGCGACCACACCCCACATCAAATGCATCTGGCGCATCAGGATGACGTCGCGGATGGCGCCCATGGTGCAGAATCGCGTGCGCTGCGCGAGAAATCCGATGACGAGTGCCGCTCCCAGTGAAATGAACAGCGGGGCATGCTGCGATCCGGGCCCCATCTCGCTGAAAAATGGGGCGAACTTGTCGGGCTCCGGATACAGCAGTGCCTTCGATGCGCCCCAGACGGTGTTGCCAAGCAGGAGCACAAGCAGGGCAATCATTATTGCGGGCATTATCCAGCCCGCCACAGTGTACGTCTTTTTACTCGAACCCAGGCTGTATCCACTTTTTATCAAGAAAACCCCGATCGCAACCCCGGCAATCAAACCCGCAAGGCCGACGATTGCATTCCCGTCCCCGCCCGAAAGGCGAAGCAGCGCACGCCAGGGACAGCCCAGAAAAACAAGAGCGCCGATCATGGCGAAGAAACCGAGCACAAAGCGCACCATCGGCGCCGAGCCCGAGCGGGCGCGGAATTCCCTGAAGGCGATCGCCGCAACGAGCGCCCCTATCACGAAACCGATGATTTCGGGCCTGATGTACTGTACGACCGCGGCCCTGTGAAACCCGAGCGCCCCCGCAATGTCGCGCTCCATACAAGCCACGCAGATCCCCATGTTGGCGGGATTGCCGAGTTTCTGGAGAACCGCCGCGACTATTCCGACAAAAAGGCCGGTCGCCACAATGCCCTTTTTCGAACCGAAAAATCCGGTGAGTGATGACATATTCCTCCCCGCTATGTAATGATGGAGCGCCTCACTCATGACAGGCGACTCAATCCCCGTATACCGCAAAAGGTCCCCGGCCTGTTCCCGGCGGACAGAAGCCGTTCGTTCTATGATTACACCGCATACCGCGGCGCTACAATGAAGCGCACGGGAATTGATTTATCAATAATTAAAAATATCAATTGAAGGAAAAATTCCCCGGTGTCGGCATAAGGGTATTCACGCTCCCCCCAGGGGGATGTGTTAGCGCTTATGAGCACAGGCGGCCCGGGAGCGCCTTTTTTGGAAAATAAATGTATTGACTGTCGCTGATTCCACCCCCCACAATCCGCCGTGTCGTTGTTTCTCCCAAACTATTTATAATCGAGGAGCACCGTAATGAAAAAGATCGGGTTCTTGGTTCTGCTTGCGGCGTTCTGCGCAGCACAGGTCGCGCTCGCGAATCCAAATATTCAGGCAAAACATAAGGGTTTGAAAAAAGACGGCAAGATGATCAACTGCGTTTATTGTCACACGACCGCCAAGATCGAGAAAAAAAAGGGGTACGGGATAGCGCTGGTCAACAAGAACCCCCTGTGCATGGGATCCGGATGCCATCCCGTTAAATAAACTCAAAACGCGTCCACCACGGTAAAAAAGCATGTTCCACGCGGAGCATGCTTTTTTTATTTGACAGTATTGCATTCCATACTGTCCCATTATCGATCGCAGGCCTAAAATCCGAAAGAACCATGCCCGGAATCATAACCCACAGCAGGCTGTTTCACGAGTCGCTTTTCTCCCTGAAAAGGGCGAAAAGCGCTACGCCGTTCGGCAAATCGATCGAAGCCCTTTACAGCGCACCCGAACGGCTCAAGGCTGGATTTTTCGGCTCCATCGGACCCGACATCTTCGACTATCTCCCGGTTGCGCGAAGGGATTTTTTCGGAACCTCTCTCACCATGCAGCTCCATTCCCCGCGACTATCGCAAAGCATTGCGGCGCTCCTCTCGCGGACGCTTCTCGTCGGAGATTTCAACAATGAGTGGTCGGCGACACGACGGGCCTACTCGTATGGCTATGTCGCCCATCTTATCGCCGACGCCGTCTTCCATCCGTTTGTTTATTACTGGGCCGGTTTCCCCGACAATGAAAGCCGCGCCGAAATATATCGCTATCGCGAACAGCTTCTCCTTTTTCAGTACAATATGGACCTTTTTTTCCAGTACCACTACAATACCCGGGTATTTGATTTCGTCATCGACGAGTCGCTTCCGGTACGGTACATCCGCGGTGGGATACGGGTGCTCGACTACCGGATCAAGAGTCTGATCCTTGAGACGCTGACGGATACCTGCCCCGGGGAGATCTCCCGCCTGATATGGAACGCGCGCAACCCCCGCAGCGCCGACGGCACCTGGAAAAGCGGACCGCTCGACCTGATACCGCACCTTATACGCCGCACTTACCTGATCAAGCGCAGCGGCAGCAGGGCGCTGCGCAAACTGCTGGATCGGCTGAGGGTCCGCCGCAGGTTTTTCCCCGACTATGTAACGCGCTATCCCGAGCCGCGGCGCATGAACCGGCATGCACTCAACCTTCACCGCGAGCGCTGGTTTCACCCGCTCGGCACGCCGGGTCTGCACTATGAATCCGTTGAGGATCTGTTCAAGATTGCCCGTGACCGAACGGTGGCCGCATGGGTGAGAATGGAATCGGCGCTCTATGCCGGCGCAACCGATATATCACCGATTATAGCTGAACTATCGGTGGACTCGCACACCGGCGAAGCCGGGAACGGCCCTTCACACATGAAGGAAAAAAAGCCCCTTCGTCTGCACTTTTAGGTGAACGTAGAACGCCGGGGATCTATTTCGGCTTCAAAATTACCGTATATGTTTGAGGAGAGAGTTGAAATGCAGACGGGAAAGGCGCTGCAGCTCCACAACCGGTAAATATTTTAAAAGTGACGGGTTTTCCGTAATTTCCTTTTTCCCGGTCTCGGCCGCAACGTACCGGATATAATTCATGGCCGCTATCCTGTGGGGGTTGGTGCTGTTATAATCGAGGTATGCGTAGAGTACCGACAGTCCCAGGTATGCGTTGGCGAAGACCGTGCTTGAAAGCGCAAGCTCCTCACCCGACACCTGGTCGTAATAATTGTAGCTATTATTAAGTATCTTGTGCGTCAGCTCGTGAATTTCGAAGAGCTTCCATATCTCGGCGCGAATAGACTTCGAATTGTCGAAGGCCCTCGCCAGGCAGTATTTGATGTCCTCGCCCACCCGGGCCCCGACGAAGAACATGGAATCCACGTTCTCTCCCGTAAGTATTCTCCTGGCGATTATATAATCGTTCTGCACCTCTTCCGGATTGATGTATATCATATCGAAATAGAATGTTGAATTACTGGTTGAAAACTCATCATAGTAAATAAACGGGATGATGTTATAAAAGCGTTCGCTCGTATTAAAAAGTGGATGATTTATAGTAAGCGGTTTCCGGGCGCCGAAGATACAGTAATCGAGGAGGATCCTCTCTTCATCGCTCCCCTTCCTGTCCCGTGAAAACCTGAGGATGATGTTCCGTTTCTCAAGCGCATCGCGCAGCGAGTCCAGAACCTTGTCGTTGTACTTCCTCGGCTGGCGGCTGGCGTTAAGGAGCTGTTCGGCGATGCGATAGGTGGCGGGATCGCGCAGGTTTTTCAGATAATTCCGGTATTCCGCTATATGAAAGCCGTCCTTCTGCATCTTTTCAACGGGGATGCTGTGCTCCTGTATCATATTGACGAAATGGGGGTTTTCGTTGAAGAGCAGGACGACATACGCATACAGTTTGCCGTTGGGGGTCCGAATATTTATAAAGCTCTGCGAGTACGAATGGTCCTGCGCGCCGTCCCCGTGAATGTCGGCTTTCAGGTCGAAATCCGACCACACCGCGACCGCACCGAATGCAATCAACACCGCCGCGATTTTCCGCACTACCCCTTGCCTGCTCAGCAACAACTCACGCTCCTTGACATTTAGACCGGTCCAGCCACCAACCGTCCAGTCCGGCTTGCACCGCCAAACGTCGGACAGGCTGTCCACCGACCGTTTAAAAACGCAAATCAAATTTACTGCAAACGCAGGCTTTAGGCAAGGATTGTTCAAGGAATACGCGTCAGTCGCGTCCGAAATACGCCTTCATCTCGTAGACTCCCGCCCCCAGGTTCCGTTCGGCGTCCAGACCGCACTTTTCGAGCAGGTGCAGTACCGGCTTATTTTCTATGAGGGCCTCCGCTGAAATGTAGAAAAGCCCTTCCCTGCGGGCGAGGAGGCTGAGGTAGGCGATGATTTCCGTTCCGATGCCGCGGTTCATGTATCCGTCCAGTACAGCGAGCGAAAGCTCGGCGCCATGATCGTCCTCGTTAACGGCATACTTTCCAACCCCCAGCACGATCTCGTTCCCCCCGAGATTTGCGACCCCGAGGATGATAACATCATTGATGTGATCGACTTCGACCAGCTCACCGAGATCGTCCGGCACCTTTCCGCTTTTCACGAAGCGCCCCCGTACGCTCTGATCCGAGAGCGACGAGAAGAAGTCCCGGAGAATCGTGATATCATCCGGCCTGACCGGCCGCAGAAGCAGTCGGTCGCCCCCCCTTGTCGTACGACGGGCCTCGAGGTGCGCGGGATACCAATCTTTCGCGCCGGGGATTCCTGTCGCCGTGGCATCCATGACGCCAAGCTTCTTCGCCTCTTCAACCAGCCACGGCCGAAAATCGGGATGCGCGATCGCGATAATGGACAGCGCCCGCTCCCGGAGGTTCTTGCCGTTGATATAGGCGATACCGTATTCGGTGACGATGTAGTGTATGTCTCCGCGGCTGAGCGTGACCCCCGCCCCGGCGTCGACCGCCGGCACAATACGCGAGACCGTACCGTTTTTCGCGGTCGATTTAAGCATGAGGATGCTCCTGCCGTCCGGCGCGAGCATCGCCCCCCGCATAAAATCCGCCTGGCCTCCGATCCCGCTGTAATTATACCGTCCCAGGGATTCCGCGCTCGCCTGGCCGGAGAGGTCGAGCTGGAGAACGGAATTGATCGCCGTGATGTTCCTAAGGGAGGCGATGACGAGTGGATTATTGGTATAATCCACCGTATGAAAGGATATACTGGGATTATCGTGTAGAAAATCGTACGTGGATTTCTTTCCCATACAGAAAGTCGCCACGGTCTTTCCGCGGTCGATCGTCTTCCTGTTGTTGTTTATCGCACCGCTTTTTATCAGCTCCACCAATCCGTCAGAAAGAAGCTCCGTGTGGATTCCCAGGTTCTTCCTTTTATGAAGGTTGGCCATAATCGCGTTGGGGAGACTGCCGTAGCCGACCTGGATCGTGTCGCCGTCCCTGACGATGCGAGCGACAAAACGCCCGATCCGGCCGGAAACCTCGTCCGGCTCTCCCGATTCATACTCGAGGAGGGGCTCGTCGTGATGAAAAATGAAATCGACCTCATCCACGCTGATGAAGGTGTCACCGTGCACCCTGGGCATGAATGAGTTAACCTGCGCGATGACGATCGACGCATTCTCGACGGCGGCCTTGACGATATCGATGCTTACGCCGAGACTCAGCATACCGCTTGGATCCGGAGACGATGTCTGGATAAGCGCAACGTCTATTTCGATGATCCTCTGGCGGAAGAGTCGGGGGACTCCAGAGAAAAAAACCGGGGTGTAGTCGGCCTCGCCCCGGTTGACCGCCTCACGGATGCTGTGACCGATAAAAAACGAATTATACCGGAAGCTCTGCTTCAGCCTCTCGTCGAAATACGGCGAAACGCCGAGCGTATACGCGCGAATGCTCTCTTCCCCGGGAAGAAAACCCGGATTTGCTCCGGCGTATTCAACAAGCGATCGAATAAGATACCGGGGGACTGCACATGCGGTCGAAACGAAGATCCTCCGGCCGCGCCGGATATGGGAAAACGCCTTCTCGAATGTGGTGAATTTTTCGGGATGCCCGGCACGAAGCTCCTCCACCATCGCGCGGCAATCGTCCTGCATTTCATTTGTCATCCATCACCCCGGATTTTAAATCACTACGAATAAATCACTTCACCTGCATGTATTTTTGTCCGGCAACCGGCTTCGGTCAAATACTAATCGGTCATTGCCTGTTCGGTAAACACCCGCTCCGCGACCCGCGCGGCGAAGTCCCGGCGTTCGTTGTCCTTAATCATGGAAAAATACGGGAGCCTCATAACCACCCGCTCCCGACTACCCCTGAAAATCGCTACCGAGAGCTCCTGTGCGTTCTTTCGCCTGCAGTGCCCCGTCACGGCGAACCGGCATTGTGAAACAACAAGGCGGCACTCGAATCCGCCGGGCGATTTAACCGACCCGGCTTTCGCCCTGAGCGAGCCTGCCAGTTCGTCGAAGAATTTCTTCCCGGCCCCGTCAAGGTGGTCATCCGAAAGCATCGGATCGAAGGCCACCGTAATGCGGGCGCCGCCGTTCGCCACTACCGCCTCCACCGGGGCGATATCTTCTCCATACGGGGTCTTGCCGTCGAGTGAGATCGTCCTCTCGCTTCCGTCGGGCTTTCGATAATGCCTGGTCCCGTCGAAATCAATGATCAGGCTTCTCCCGTCCGGGACGGTTATCTCCCTTTTCCCGTCCCTGTGCCGTATGATGACCGTACCGTCTTTCAATACCGCCTTTTCATGTTCCGGATATTTGAATATTTTCGTTCCGTCGGGCTTTACGTACTCCTCATGTTCCGCGCCCTTCTTCAACAGTTCGGCGCCGAAGTAATCGAAATTGGTGACGGTCTGCGCACCGGCGGGTACACAGCACGAAAGGATGGCTGCAATGACCGAAATTACCGAAAAATTCCCGAATTTCATGAGCACACTCCCATGGAAAAATTGACAAAGCGGGGCTACAGGATACACTCGAACCGAATGCTTTCGCTCATTCATTATACCGCCCTCGTTCGCCGCGTCGACGCGTTTTGCGCCGAAGTGCTGCGGGAATACCGAAGCTCTATGGCCTGTGCCCCGGGCTGCGACTCCTGCTGCATACTTGAAACCGTAAACGCGGTTGAAGCCGGGGTCCTTCTCAACCATGCGGCATCGATCGGGCCGGCGCACAGGGACGCCGTCATGCTCCGGGCGGCCGAACCAGCGCGCGCCGGGCAGCCCTGCGTCTTCCTCGAAAACGGGCTCTGCGCCGTCTACGAGGCCCGGCCGCTCATATGCCGCACCCACGGGCTTCCGGTCTACCTTGACGGCGCCGTCGACTTCTGCCCTAAAAACTTTACCGAAGTCAGCCGCATCGAATCGCCGTTCATCCTCGGGCTTGAAAACCTCAATACAATGCTCGGCGCCATCAACCTCGAATTCCAGCGCGAACATCCCGATTCTTTTTTTCAAAAGGAGCGGTTCGTCCTTCGCGAATTATTTAAGAGCCCGGTAGCCGATATCCCTGCGAAAAAAAGCACCCTCGAATGATATCCTCCCGACCGCCTCGTACGCCAGGTCCCGCGCAGCGGAGAGGTCGGTTCCCGTCGCCGTTACATTGAGGACCCTCCCGCCCGCCGTATGGCAGGAGCCGTCGCGCTTTTCCGTTCCGGCGTGGAACACGAGCGCGCCTTCCGGCACCGCGTCGAGCCCCTTTATCGCTTTCCCTTTTTCGTAGTCCCCGGGATATCCCCCCGATGCCATCACGACCGTGATCGCGCTCTTGCGCGCGAAACGTATGTCGCACTTCGCAAGCGTGCCGTCCTCCGCCGCGGTAAAAAGATCCCCCAGTCTGTTCTCAAGCAGCGGCAGAATCACCTGCGTCTCGGGATCGCCGAAGCGGGCATTGAACTCGAGGACCCTCAGATCGTCCCCGTTTACGATGACGCCGGCGTACAGGATTCCCTTAAACGGGATACCCTCTTTCTTCATGCCCTCGACAGTCGGCACCAGGACCTCGCGGCGGACGCGCTCGAGGCGGTCGGCCGTCATCACCGGCGCCGGCGCGTATGCGCCCATTCCGCCCGTATTGGGCCCCCGGTCGCCGTCGAAAACGCGCTTGTGGTCCTGGGCCGCCACCAGGGGGAGCACCGTCTCGCCGTCGCAGATCCCGAGCACCGAGGCCTCCTCGCCTTCAATATACTCCTCAACGAAGACCTTCATTCCGTCCCTGACCATGGAATCGACGAAAGCACGGGCGTCCTCCCTGCTCTCGGGAATCCCGACCCCCTTTCCCGCGGCAAGACCGTCGAGCTTGATCACCATCGGAAACGTTTGCACCGAGTCGATATAGCGAAGCAGCCCGTCGCGCGAATCGAACTCGCGGTAGTCTCCCGTCGGGACTCCATACGCGCGCATGATTTTCTTCGCAAAGAGCTTGCTTCCCTCGAGCATCGCCGCTCGCTTCGAGGGGCCGAAGGTCCTAATTCCGCGTTCAACGAGATAATCCGTAATCCCGGCCGACAGCGGCACCTCGGGCCCTACCACCACCATATCGATTTTCTTTTTGTAGCAGAATTTCGTGATACCCCCGAAATCATCGATCTTCATGTTCACCCTGAACTCATCGGCGATGCCGCCGTTCCCGGGCAGCACGTATACCTCTCTGGCGCTGCCATCGGTCATAAGCCTCCAGGCGATCGCGTGCTCCCTGCCCCCGGAACCTATTATGCAATACCGCATGTCTGTCCCCCGCGTGTCTTTTTCTCCGGTGCGCAATCGGCCGTCCGGACCGCCGCGGCGCGGCGCTTCAATCCGGGAAGTCCCGGCGGTCAATGGATCGTATGAAAGTGAATTTATCAAATATTGGCAAGCAAAAATGCGCGATTCAAAAAGGCCCGTGCCAACGGCGCACGGGGGTCAGGAAATCTTCGTCCCTCGAAAAATGAAAAGGGTGCGCCCCATGCGAAGTTCGTCCCAGTCGTAGAGGGGCCGGGGCCTGAGGAGCTTCTTGCCGTTGAGAAACGTGCCGTTGTCCGAGGCGAGATCGAAGAGATAATATGCTCCCTTCGTTTCCCTTATTCGGGCGTGTCTAAGCGACACGGCGTCGTCCCGTACGACAATCGCGTTTTCTTCGTCCCTCCCGATCGTAATCTCCTCCCAGTACATCGGGAACTTCTTACCCGCCTCGGGACCATCCTTTTGCACCAGCCATGCCTTTGCGTATACATATTCCGGGTCCTGTGAAGTGACCAGACGGTCCCGGTGAAGCTTCGCCTCCTCGTCGCGTTTGAGGGCCGCTTCAAACTCATCCGCCGAAAAGGGCGGGCGCAGGCCCGGAGCGAACCCTGCCGGATTCATTGCCGCCCGTCGTATCGCGAGAGTGCCCCTGCGCAGGAGTATGAATACACAGCCGATTAAAAGACCGATGATCAGCAGGATGAGCGCCACCAGGAGAATCTGCGGCAATGCCGGAAGCTCCACGCCGGCGATTCCGCGCCGGTAGGTGACCTCCCGGACGTCCCGGTCGGCGATCGAATCGTAGCGCAGGCGCACCTCGACCGAGCGCGCTTTGCCGTCGGCCGCGGCCATCGATCGGAAACGCACGTCGTATCGGTTCGACCCGCCGGATTTTAGGGTACCGTACAGTGCGCGAACGTCCTCTTCCGTGCAGCATCGGATAAAGTTGCCGCCGCTGAGCCTGGCGATCCGCTCGAGCCGGCGCGACGCCTTTCCCGGGCGAACTGCAACGACGTGGACCGGAACAGACATTTCCTTCGCAAGGGCCACAACATCGCCGCCCTCCAGGCTGCTCCCCTCGTCCCTGCCGTCGGAAAAAACGATTACGGCTTTCGCCCCGTCAGCTTCCCTTCCGAGCAGCTCGATCGAATCGTAGAGCGCCGTATACAGACTGGTGCGCGAACCATGCCGGCGCGTTTCACTGACGCAGCGGTCCAGCCTGTCGCGCGCTGTTGTGAGAGTACAGGCTATCTTCACCTCGTCGTTGAACCGCACGACGGCGAAGCCGTCCGCGGGAGATGACAAGGCGATGAGCCCTCGCGCCGCCTTTTTGATGCGTTCGAGTTCCTTCGGGCGGATACTTTTGCTCGAGTCGATGGCGAGAACGTAACTGGCCGCTACTGCGTCTTTAGCCGAAGGCTTGACGCTCACGTAATTTACGCGGAAGCCGTCCTCATAGACCTGGATGTTTTCGTCGGTAAGGTCGCCGGGCGCTCCCCGTCCTCCGTTCGACACGGCGATGCGGAGCAGGACCGTCGGAAACTCTGACTCGCCGTCCGCCGAGATGATTTCTATGTTGGGGCCGGCCAGCGCAGGTGTGAGCATGCATGCCGCGAGAAGCAAAAGCGCCGCCGTGCGGAGCACCGGTTTCGTCCTGTGTTCGGGTAGTAAAATCATGTCATGGTTCGATTGTACGCATGATACCGTTTTCATTATATACTATCGGTTTCCGCGGATAATCTGTGCAGGCTTTTTCCATGCAGGGCAACGCGCATGATTGTACGCCGAACGAAAGTCTTCAGCAATTCGGAGCACCGCAGTCGCCGACCCTCCCTCGCAAAAGCTCAATGGCATGCGGGACCGCCTTTTCGATCACCTCGAGGTTTTCGCGCACTGCTTTCGGGCTTCCAGGCAGGTTGACGATCAGGCTCGTCCCCCTGATACCGGCAACCGCCCTTGAGAGCATGGCGTGGGGGGTAATGGCAAGCGAACGATGCCGCATCGCCTCGGCGAAACCGGGGGCCGCTCTGTCAATGACCGCGAGCGTCGCCTCGGGGGTCACGTCGCGCGGTGCGAAACCGGTTCCTCCCGTGGTTAGGATGAGATCGATCCCCCTCGCGGCATAGGCGATCAGCTCGTCCCGTATGCGTTCCGTCTCGTCCGGAACGATCGATTCAGCCTCCACCAGGTGCCCCCTGCGCTCCGCCCAGCGCCGTATCTCGGGCCCCGAGAGGTCCTCGCGCTCCCCCCTCGACGAGCGGTCGCTGACGGTGATTATTCCGACACGGACCATGACCGCCTCCTCATTCAACCTCGATGCTGATGATCCTGAATTCCCGGCCGCTTAAGATCTCGATATCGGCCGATTCGCACGCGGAACAGGAAAAGCGCCAGTCCTCCTTCGTGAACCTGAACTCCGTTCCGCACGATTTGCAGCGCAGCACGGCGGGTACTTTTTCCACCGAAAGCTCGGCCTTTTCCGCGATGGTGTCCTTGCTGACAAAATCGAAATAGGTCTGCATCCATTCCGGGATAAGGTCGGAAATTTCACCCACCTGCAGGTTGATTCGGGCGACCCGTTTGGCCCCGTTTTTCCCCGCGGAATCCAGGACGATGTCCAGGATGCTGCCCATTATCGAAAGCTCGTGCATTGTCGGCGTCCCCGCCCGCGATGTTTTGCTAAATCTTTTTACCGCAAAGGCACGATATAGATGCTGAGACCGGTGCGTTTATTTCAAGACAAATTCCCGGCGGCAGGCCGCCATACCGATGAATCGAAAACACTATCTCTCACGGCACGGAAAATACGTCGATTACCGCATAGCCCTCCTCGGCGGTCCCAACCTTTGGGACGAGGAGGAATGCGCGTCTGCCTGCGGGATGGTGTCCTACCTCATGGACCACGCTCCGCTGCCGGCGGCTCTTCGGGGAGAACCCCGCCGGGCGCTGGAGGAGCTGAAGGATCTCCTGCGCCGGTGGGACATCCTGCGTGATGGAGACCTTCTCGGCTACATCCACCAGGAACTCCAGTCCAGGAAAACGCGCAAAAAGCACGGCCGCTATTTCACCCCCCGCGATATCGTCGACTACATCGTTTCACGAGCGCTCGCTCCAGTACCCGGCGCGGATCTTCCGCTGATTCTTGATCCGGCCTGCGGATCGGGCCAGTTTCTCATCGCCGCCTATGCCCTCCTCTCGTGCTCCGGCAACCGGCGAGGTAGTATGCGCCGGAATACGGAGGAGCTTATCCATCACCGTATTCACGGCATCGACAACGACCAGGTCGCCGCGTCGATATGCAGATGGAACCTTTCCAGGGTTTCCGGCATCAATGAGAGTGAAATCAAAAATATACACAATAATAATTATTTGTTCAAAAGCCTTCGCGGTGACTCCCGCGATGAAGCCGCTGGCTATACGGCCGTCATTGGCAACCCTCCCTGGGGGTCGCGCCTTTCGGCGGACGAGCGGCGCGCCGCCCGCGAGCGTTTTTCCTCGGCAGGGTCCGGCATCAATACCTTTACGCTGTTTATCGAGCGCACGCGCAGGCTCCTGGCCCCCGGGGGGACGATGGCCTTTCTTCTTCCCGAGGCTTATTTGAACATCGGCGCGCACAGTGCTTCGCGGCGGCAGGTGCTCGACCACATGCGGATACTCGATATAGCGGCCTGGGGCGAGCGCTTCAGGGGTGTGTTCGCCCCCTCCGTTTCGTTCATCGCGGCCCGCGAGGATTCGGCGAGTGCGCGATCGCGGCATGTAGTCAGGATATCTTCGGCGCCGGCGGGCGGCTCCGCAACGGCCACACTGATACCGCAAGCGCAGTACGACTCGACACCTCAGAACATCTTCAACATCCATTATTCGCGCAGGGCGGTCGAGCTCATCTCGCGCATGGAGGATGAGGGGTGCTTCTATCTGAAGGGTTCCGCCCGCTTTTTCCTCGGCGTGGTGACCGGGGATAACCCGCATCACCTCAGGGACGCGCGCTCGGAAGATGCGCCCGACCCTATCATTGTCGGACGCGATCTTTCGCAGTACAGGATCGATTTCAGCGGCCATCATTTCAGGTTCGACCCCGGCGCGCTCCAGCAGGTGGCGCCGCGCCAACTTTATCTTACGCCGAACAAGCTCCTCTATAAATTCATCGGCAGGCGCCTGGTCTTTGCGCTCGACACCGAGGGGCGCTACTCGCTCAATAACGTCAACGCGTTCATTCCCGGGGATAAGATGCTCGAACCCGAATGCCTGCTTGCGCTCCTCAACTCGCGCCTCATGCAGTATTACTATGAAAAGAACTTCTTTACGGTGAAGGTCCTGAGGGGAAACCTCGAGCGACTGCCGCTTCGGACCGCCGATGGCGGAACCAGGCGAAAGATCCGCTCACTCGTGAGACGCGTCATGGAGTCGCCGGATTCGGGAGCGGGGATGCGAAGCAGGGAGACGATCGAGGACATTGTCTTCAGCATCTACGGTATCGGCGACGCCGAGGCCGCGCGCATCAGCGAGGCCGTGCTCTCCCCGGCACCGGCGCTTTCACCGCAGTGAAGACGATAACCAGGTCGATGGAATCGTCGCCGCCGTCATCGGCGACGGCGATGCCGAGGTTCCGGTAGACGTACATGACGTTTTTACGCCTGGTCAGCCGCTCCAGCCCCTCGTTTCCGTAATTAAAGACAAACGATTCGGCCCCCGCGGATATGCTCACCGCGTCCGTCGTAACGCGCGACCGATCGTACCCGGCGACGGCGACCACTTCATCCCCCAGCAGGAATACCGCGAAGCGCCCGTACGCATAGTGGTAGACGCGATCAAAACGGATGGCGGGGCCCGATGTCTGCCCGAACACATCCCTCAGGAGGTCCCTCACCCCCCCGGGCATTGCGACGCGGTCCGCCCGGCCCCGGTCGCGTACGAGCGAACTGACATTTTCGCCCAGCACCACCCCTTCCGAGCCCAAACCCGGCGCCACGAGCGAGGTATCGTTCTTCAAGCGCAGAGCGAGCTCGTCGGGAGAGAACAGGCTCCCCGTGATAACGAGCAATGAACCCAGCACGATGGAATGATTCATCATTGCCCTCTCCCCCGGGATGATGGCGCCACTTCACGCCTGCAGCGGGCCCCCATTGTCGATTTATTATGTCTCATGGCCCGCGTCCCCGCCGATGCGTTCGGCCGCACGCTTGATGGCCGGGTAGCGGCGCGGGTAGGCATCCGGCGTTTCTCCGACCTTTCTCACCATGATGCCGGGCCCACCCATGGGGTCCGTATCGATCCGCCCCCCCAGCGCCATGGCATGATCGGCGATTACCCTCCCCAGATCGGCCCCCAGAAGTTTTGAATATATATACAGATATCCTCCTGTCTTTAAAAGCGGAAGCGCCATCTCGATCACCGCGTAGACCGGCCCAAAAGCGCGGCTGAACACCGCGTCGAATGCCCCCCTCCACTCCGGCACTCGTGCAAGCTCTTCGGTCCGTCCGCAGACCACCGACAGGCCGGGGACCGGCAGCTCCTTCCGCGCGTACTCGAGGAATTCCGCCCGCTTCGCCTGCGCCTCCATCAGCACGCCCGTAATCCCGGAGAGAGCGAGCGCGAGCGGGATTCCCGGCACCCCGGCGCCCGAGCCAATGTCCGCGAAGCGCGTTCCACGTGGAACATCAAGGCGGCAAAGGGGCTCCAGGCTCCCCAGCACCAGCGCCTCGAGCGCCCCCATGGTGGTCGAGCAGCCCGTAAGGTTGTGTCGCCCGTTCGCCTCGATCACCATGCCCGCGTACCGGGCCAGCAGGCCCGCCGCTCCTTCCGGGAGGACAATTCCGTTTCGCTCGGCCCATTCACGAACGGCCTCCCGTTCCACATGGAACATTCCGTCCTTCTCGTCCGCCTGTCCGGCGCCCCGCGCATGACCGACGGAGTCCTCCGGCCTACGGTCCATCATGGCCGTTCTCCGTCTCCGCTTTGCGTGCGGCACGCGCCATCGCCTCGATGCGCACCATTACAAGCGATATATCCGACGGATCTACGCCGGAGATCCTTGTCGCCTGCCCGATCGTCTCCGGCCGTAGGCGCTTAAGCTTCTCTCGAGCCTCGTTCTTCAGCCCCGCAACCGTGGCGTAATCGAACGATTCCGGAATACGGCGCGACTCCATCCGTTCCATTTTCCGTATCCGTTCAAGATCTCTTTCAATATACCCCTGGTATTTAATATGCATCTCCGCTATAGCGGCCCTGTCCGCGTCGATCTCCTCCCCGAGCGCGTCGAGTATATCCGAAATCCTGATCTCGGGACGCCTGAGAAGCTGTCCTGCGTTCATTTTCCCCGACACCTCCGATCCTCCCTGCCGGGACACGGCAAGCTTTTCCTTCAGCGCCCCTTCCACGACGACAACCCTCGACGACAGTTCCCGCACCAGATCGTCCGCCCTTCTGTATTTCAATTCCATTCGCTCGCAGCGCTCCCGGCTTACCAGGCCGTTCTCGAGGCCGTATCCCATCAGGCGGCGGTCGGCATTGTCCTGCCTGAGGATCAGCCGGTGCTCCGCCCGCGAGGTAAACATCCTGTACGGCTCGTCCGCGCCCTTGGTGACCAGATCGTCGATCAACACGCCCAGATAGGCCTCGTAGCGCCTTAGGACGAAAGGCTGCATCCCCCGTATCTTTCGCACGGCGTTTATCGCGGCGACAAGCCCCTGGCCCGCCGCCTCCTCGTAACCCGACGTGCCGTTTATCTGTCCCGCGTGGTACAGTCCGGCGATGCGCCTGGTCTCGAGCGTGCTTTTCAATTCATCCGGTGGAACGAAGTCGTATTCCACCGCGTATGCGGGTCGCATCACCCGAACGTTCTCGAGCCCCGGCAGCGTACGAATCATCTCGAGCTGTACATCCTCCGGCAGTGAGCTCGAAAAACCGTTTATATATACCTCTTTCGTCGTCATTCCCTCGGGTTCGAGAAACAGCTGATGACCCGGCTTGCCCGCGAAGCGGACGACCTTGTCCTCAATCGAGGGACAGTATCGCGGCCCGATGCCCCTGATGCGCCCTCCATAGAGCGGCGAGCGGTGCAGGTTCTCGCGGATGATTCGGTGCGTTTCCCCGGTTGTACCGGTGATCCAGCACGGCAACTGTGGACGGTCGATCGATGCGGTGTCGAACGAAAACGGTGACGGCACTTCGTCGGGGTGTTGAATAATACATTTGGAAAAATCGATCGAATCGGCGTTAACGCGCGGCGGCGTACCCGTCTTCAGCCTGCGTACGGGGAATCCAAGCTCGCGCAGGGAATCCGAAAGCTCTTCTGACGAAAAGTCGCCCAGCCTTCCGCTTTTCTCATTGTACTCCCCGATATGGATGAGCCCCTTTAGAAACGTCCCCGTGCAGATGATGACCGCCTCAGCCCGATGCTCCTGCCCCCGCACGGTCGCAACCCCCCGAACGCGGCCGCTCTCCGCCACGATCCGGGCGGCGATGTCCTGTATCAGCGTGATGTTGCGCTCGGCCTCGATGACCGATTTCATCCTGAGTTGATACGCCTTCTTGTCGGCCTGGGCCCTCGGCGCCCACACGGCGGGACCCTTGCTTCTGTTGAGCATCTTATAATGGATTCCCGTCTCGTCGATTGCCCTGGCCATCTCTCCGCCGAGCGCGTCGATCTCCCGCACAAGGTGCCCCTTGGCGAGCCCGCCGATCGCCGGGTTGCAGCTCATCTGGCAGATCGTGTCGAGGTTCCCCGTCAGCAGCAGCGTCGAACATCCCATGCGTGCGGAGGCGAGTGCCGCTTCCGCACCGGCGTGCCCCGCCCCCACAATGATTATGTCGAACGTCCGTATCATCTTCCTCTGTTTTATCGTTTTTCAATGAGACATATTATTTTACTTCCATTTTTCAGCGGGACGGTTCATCATCGCCCCATCGCAAGTAGTATACAACATTTTTACTATTGGAATAATTTTTTAGTATCGTTCGTCCTTACACGGTCTTACAGTACGCCAGTCAGGCCGCAATACAAAGAGAACGGGGGCGAACGGTGTATAAACAGCCCCCGGCACGCTTACAAAATTAATTCTTCATGAGAGGACGGGCCGTGAATTCGTATCCATCCGAACTGCTCGATCGGCTTTTTGTCCGGCAGGGAGACATTACCCGTGAGCGCGTCGACGCGATCGTAAACGCCGCCAATCCGGCCCTGCTCGGCGGAGGGGGCGTCGACGGGGCGATCCATCGTGCCGCCGGACCCGGGCTTCTCGAGGAATGCCGGCGCATCGGCGGCTGTCGCCATGGCGAGGCGAGAATCACCGGAGGGTATAATCTTTCGGCGCGACATGTCATCCATACTCCCGGACCCGTCTATAAAGACGGCGCATCGGGAGAGCGGGAGACACTGCGCTCCTCGTACCGGACCTCCATGGACCTGGCGATGCACAACGGTCTGCGCTCCATTGCATTCCCCGCCATATCCACAGGCGTATACGGCTACCCGGCCGCGGAAGCCTGCGAGGTTGCCGTGTATGCCGTCCTGGATTTTATGGCGGAAACCGGACATATGATTGATGTTTATTTTATTTTATTTGATAATAACATTTATTATATATATTCTAATTTTATTGAAGCACTAAGGAGGCAGGCCGCTCCTCCAGCAGACGGCGGAAATCGGTGAGGCATGCCCGCCCCGTACGGGATGCGCATCTACCGGGGACCGTTTAGGCAAAACCTTTCACAAGGGATCATATATGGATTACTGCTCATTGCTCAGGTCGTCTTCGAGGAAGTTCAACTCCATCGTCTGCCTGGGGCTCGATCCGGTGCTGGGGAACATACCCGTCGAGAATGGAAGCCCGGGCGACCGTATCCGGTCCTTTTATGAAACGATGCTCAACACGATGGCGCGCAGGAACATCCTTCCGGCGGCCGTTAAACCCAATTATGCGTTTTATGCCCAGCACGGTCTCGACGGCATCGGCACCCTCGCCTCCGTCATCGACGCGTGCAGGGGGCTCGGCCTCCCCGTCATCCTCGATGTCAAGCGCGGCGATATCGGCTCCACCGCCGAGGCGTACAGCCGCGAGGCCTATGATTTTTTCAATGCCGACGCTGTGACGCTCTCTCCCTACCTCGGCTTCGATTCCATCGAGCCGTTCCTTGCAAACTACCCCGGGAAGGGAGCGTACATCCTCAACAAGACCTCTAATAAAAGCTCCGGCGAGCTCCAGGACCTCATCGTCGACGGGGAGCCTTTGTACATTCGCGTTTCGAAAAAAATCGTTGAATGGCACCGTCCCGGCATAGGTGCGGTAGTCGGCGCCACCTACCCCGAGGAGCTCGTGAACATCTGCGGGATCTTTATTGATTCCGGGCTCGAGATTCCCCTGCTGATACCTGGCGTCGGTTCCCAGGGAGGGAGCGTCGAGGCCGTCTGCTCCGCGCTCAGGCTCCATCCCGACTCCTCCATACACCGGATCAACTCGTCGAGCGCCATCAACTACGCGTACCGTCAGCGGCCGGACCTCCGATTCGATGACGCCGCGGCGGCCGCGCTTGCCGTCCTGAACGACGAAATCAACTCCTTTCTTACCGAGTGACGAGGCCCCGGTTGAAGGACCCCAGAGGAAGCCAAAAAACAGTGCTGGTGGTCGCCCACCGGCAAGAGGACGTCGATCTTATCTGCGAGGTCCTGAACGACATCGATTACGATTATATTACGGCGCACACCGGGATCGAGGCGCTCAGCGTCATCACCTACCGGCTTCCGCACATCATCATCTCCGAAATCTACCTTCCCGAACTCAACGGCTACGAGCTCTGCCGTAAGATCCGCGCGGGTATAAAAACGCGCCTGATCCCATTCATATTCATCGCCCCGTCGGACAAAGTGGACGACCGTATCGCCGCCCTGCAGACCGGCGCCGACGCGTTCCTTGCCAGGCCGTTCAACGCAGACGAGCTGCGGGCACTGGTGCGCTCAAAGGTAAACAGCTTCGACGAGCTGTATCATCTGTCCGTCACCGACGATCTCACACGCCTTTTCAACCGGCGCGAGTTTCTCAAGCGCTTCGCCGGCGAGCTCGAGAATCCCCGGACCCAGTCTGTCGCCCTCTGTATTCTCGATCTCGATTTTTTCAAGAAAGTCAACGACACCTACGGCCACCAGACCGGGGACCTTGTACTCATGAAGCTGGCGGATATGTTAAAGAATCGCTCTTCCGACAATTTCTTCCCTGCGCGCTTCGGCGGGGAGGAATTCGTTATCCTCCTTCCCGGCACGAGCGCGCCTTCCGCAGTTACGACGATCGATTCGCTCCGCGATGAGCTCGCCGCGACGCCGTTTCGACATGCCGGCTCGAGCGAGGTGTTCCATATCTCCTTCAGCGCCGGGATTGCCGAATATCCATCCATGGCCTCCAACATCTCCGAGCTGCTTTCCCGCGCCGACCAGGCGCTCTATGCGGCCAAGAACGATGGAAGGGCGCGCACCTACATTTTCAGGCCCATCATGGCGCGCAACGACCGTTTCTGGGAATACCTGAAGACCTGCAAGGGGACATTTTTCGAGGCGCCGTTCAACGAGCCGGTCTCCAAGCTCCCCTATCTTCCCCAGACGCTGGAACAGATCATCAACCTCGACTACGAGGTGCGGAGCATCGGCGTGCTCATCATCAAGCTCCAGCCGCTGTTTAATCTCAGGGAGCTACGCGGACAGAAGAACATGGATTATGATGTCGAGAACATCAAGTTCATCATCAGCTGGGCGTGCGAGTGCAACTTCCCGTCAGACATCTACCTGGCCGTCACCAATTTCTTCAGCCACGAAGTCGTGGCCCTCTTCCCCAGCATCGTCGATTTCTCCTACAACCCGGAGAAGTTCAAGACTCTCTGCCGCGACATCTCCATGGATTTTTTCGTCTTCATCCTTAACTATTTTTTCGACATCTACTTCTCCGGCGACGTTATCTATTTCGAAAAGTGGAATCCGCGCAACCTCCTGGATGAAATCGAGCACATACGGGACAGGGTGTACCTGCTGGACGACAAACGAGACTTCTTCGTGAACATCTTCAACGAGGTTCGCCAGGCACTTTATGACTCCTCCTCCCTGAAAGGCGTGCTCGAGATAAGGAGTTTTTACAACTTCTTGTCGATGAAGCCCTCGTACAATTATTTCTCATCGTGCAACTTCATCATAAAGGCCGACTTCACCGAGCTCCTCCTCAGGGAGAGCATCGTCGGGAGCGATGATTTCGAGAGATTCATGAGACTCTTCGCCGAATCCTTCTCGGACGAGATTGAATGCCCACTCGTCATCCCGTGGGTTTCCGCAGTCGAGCTGGACGAGTACGCGCGGCTGCTGGGCGCGGCGCTCCCCGACAGGGAGGTGGTGCTTATGCTGAATGAGAGCGTTCTCGAGTCGTTTCCGCCCGAGCTGCTCGTCGGCATAGCCTCCGATCTGCCCGGGAACGTCTCGCTGGGAATCGACAACTGCTATATCGGAAACGACATTCTCAATATACTCTCCACGGTGGACCTTCGCCTGCTCTGCTTTTCCGAGAACATTATACGGAACATCCACCTGTTTCCCGATCGCATCAAGATCATCAACGGGCTCAAGCTCTTCGCCGACGAGCTGGGAATACCCGTACTCGCCCGCAATATCCTCCTCGAAGACGAATTTCAGATTCTTAAAGATCTAAAGATCTTTCACGCCTCGGGACCGTTTATATCGAACATGCGGCAGAGTTCGTAATGCCGGCACGCTATCGCATGTCTTTCACGCCGAAGTTGAACGGCCATTTCAAGAATTCGCACCCGGCGCGTCGATAGTATCGCGCCGCCTCCTCCTCGCTCTCGAATGCCATGTTTTCTATCCGGTCAGCCCAGTGCTCCAGTATCTCGTCCCCGATCGCGTCGAGGGCGCCCCGCGCCACGAGTATGGCGGCCCCGGGGAGCTGCGCAACGGCCGCCGGCGCGCCACCACCGTTCGCATCGATCCGCAGTATCGGGTCGATGATGCGATACCTCCCGAGGGCTTCCCGGAACCTTCGCTCGCCGCGAAAGACCTGGTAAAACATGATCTGTGAGCCTTCCCTCCATTCGTCAAATACGCGCATGCGGCGATTCGGATAATCGCCGTCGATGTGCCTGAGGAATTCGCCGATACCCCTTTCGTCCTGCGGCTCTTCCGAAAAGAAAACCACGTTGTAAAACTGGTGTCGCATCGGAAGGGCCTCGAAAAGGGATACCAGGGCCGGCATGGCTTTTATCCCGGTATCGCAATAAACGTTAAAACCGAATACCGCGCTCTCAATGAGATCCGCGTATCGCGCCCCGTCCCATGCCCCGGCGACGCTCCCATCAAATCGCACGCCCCGGCAGAACAGGCCCCCCTCGGCCTCGCTGAAATCCGGGATCCTCATCGTCTGATGCGAATAGCCGGTCATCGCCTCGAGGTCGCGTCTGATGGCCGTTATATCGCTGAAATCGAAGCCCCATCCATCGACAAGATAATAAGGGGGTTTCTTCTGAAACACCGCCCCCTCCCGCGTTCCCTCTTCACGTATGCGGGTTCCTGGAAGCATCATGAGAGGATAAAGCTCGATCGATTCCCCGAAGCCCTTATCCACCAGGGTCTGCACGCCTTCAAGAAAACGCGCGGGGTTGTCGCCGGGAAGCCCGGGAATGACGCCGATCTTCAGATCGATGCCGGCAAATGCGAGGCTTTTCATTCCCTGCATAGCGCGTTGCACGCTTCCACTCCGGCCTATGCGCTTCAGCGCACCGGGAGTGAGCGTCTGGATGCCCACCTCGAGGCTGCGGAAACCGGCGGCATGGAGCAGCATCGCGGTCTCATCGTCAATATCCTCCGAGCGCATTTCCGTATGCAGGCGGACGCCGTTGTTGCGCCCGGCAAGCGTTCGCAGCCTGGCGCGAAAGTCCGGCATGCGGTTGAAGGTCGGCGAAAGGATATATATCTCGGAAAGATCGATTCGCCCGTTTTTATCGAGCGCGTCGAGCAGCACGCCAAACTCGCGCTCCCGGACGCCGGGGCAGTTGCCCGAGTAAAAGCAGTACGAACAGCGGTACGGGCATCCCCTGGTCATCTCCATGAAGACCGAGCCGTCGGTCATGGTGTCAAGCTCGCAGCCCGTAAACGGCTCCGGCGCTTTAATGATGTCCACCAGTTCCGTATCGGGCTGACGGACCAGACGGTTTCCGTTTACGTCCTTTATATATTTTTCAATTCCATTTCCATTACCGGAAAAGAACCGGTCAAAAAACCATTCCCCCTCTCCGGCGACAAAATAATCTACCGCATCACGACGCTCCGAAAGCGCCCACGAGCCTTCCCGTATTTCCGGGCCTCCCATCAGCACGGTCAGTTCCGGCAGCATTGTCCGGATGATACCGGCT
Source organism: Spirochaetota bacterium (assembly GCA_035477215.1). Taxonomy (NCBI): domain Bacteria; kingdom Pseudomonadati; phylum Spirochaetota; species Spirochaetota bacterium. Next base: position 36,243 of record DATIKU010000018.1, read on the forward strand.
ATTTCGACGTTGCGCTCGACGTTCCACAGGTAACATGAAAAGCACAGCACGTCCGGCGCGGTGTTCCCTATATACCGGGTGATCACCCGGTCTGAGCAGAGGTTCGCGATGACGAATGGCAGGTGTTCGATCGCGACCCTGCCGGGGTGATTGCGGCGCACGTATGCCGCGATGGCTGCCGGTGCGTAGGGCACATTCCCCTGTATATAATTGTATCCGTGGTCGATGAGCGGTAGCTGCACGTACAGGATGCTCATGATCTTTTTGTTGCCCGACGGCGCGCCTCGACGTATCATACACCCACCTTGATAATCCGGACCGGAGCGATCAATGCATTATACCATGCCCTCGCGTATCCTTACAGGCCTTCTTCTTCCGGGGATCGAGGCGCACGTTGACGGCGGGATTGCCGCGCTTTCCCCTCTCGTCCGGACTGACCCGCGCGACCCCTTCGCGGCCCCCGTGCTCTCAATGGCGATCGCCTCCGGGCACCGCCGCCTGTCAGTTATACTCTCCACCGGCGGCCTTTCCGATGAAACCTGCAAAACGCTCGCCGGGTATGCCGCTTGGCTTGAGCGCAGCGTGTCCATGCTTTTATGCATCGCCTTCGGTATGCCGGTCTCGGTGCGCGTGCAGACGTTCGCACCGGACGCGGTGCCCGGGGTATCCTATATTATTGATCTTTCCATTGTAGGCGGCGGTTTTCTCAGGCTGGTTATTCCAGTTGAATTCTTCCGTCTGTTCCTGCCCTTTAAATTTAGCGGTGAAGACCCTCAGTTTATAGAAGAGGCGATCGGCGCCTTCTTCCTGGAGTCCCGTGCGTGCTTTCCCCGCATCAGGGCGCTCATCGACTGTCTTCCTCCCCTGGATCTCGAAGCTCTTTTCCACGCGCTCCGCGTCCACGGTCATCTTTCCGCTTACCAGGCCCTTCTGCTGCTCCATGCGTTTCCCGAATACGTCGATCGCATACGCGCCGCATTGCCCCCGGCGCTCGTCCGGGAGGGCCTTGGCATTGCCGCCGCGCGCTGTTTGCGAATAACGCGGCGCGACCTTGTCGGGGGCGTTTATTCCGTCGAGGAAGCGTTGCACCGTCTCATCATGTCGGCCGATCCCCCTAAGTATTTTAAGCCCTTTCGCGAACTGCGTGCCGTCATCCTCGACCTTCGCCTTACACGTTCCCTGCCCTGCGGCGAGTTATGGTCTCTCTGTGAGACCGCTGCCCGTGATGGATATCTGTACGAGGCTCTCGGTCTCTGCGGCGAGCGTACCGCCGCCATAGCCCTGGCGGGAGCCCCCCCGTCGTGCGTTGAGGCGCTTCGGTCGTGCGTTTCGGGGCGCACCGTCGAGGCCATTGTATTTCCGGCCGGCTGCACCGCTTTCGGCGTTACGGAACTGTCCGAGGCGAGGGCGCGTTTCGCCTCAACCGTCCGAAAGGCAGGGATGCGCCGCCTTTCCTCGGGGCGTACGGACATCGCGTTCCTGCTCTCACGCCTCGCCGGACCCCGGGATTACGATCTTCTTCTGGTGGACGCGGGATGGTTCCTTATCGCGACCGCGCTTAAGGGGGTCGGCGGCGAAACGCGCCGACGCCTTCTCGCGGGGATCGTGCAGCCCGCACGCTTTCTCGTCGAGGACGTACTCAGGGGAACTGTCAATCCCGACATCCTGCACGATGAACCCCAGGTGCGCAGGGCCGGTGACGAACTCGCCGATCGCATACTCTCGCTCTATGAACGCGGCGTCATTCGGTTTTCGAGGTAGTGCCGTCCTTCTTGTCGTTGAGGTATGCGCCGATACGCTCTATGCCGTCCTTCAGCTCTTCATACTGGGCGACATTGACCGCTATGCCCTTCTGTGTCGGCTTGTACACGGCGTTTCCCTTTTCATCGAGGGACTGGAACCATATCCGTATATTGATGAGATCCCGTCCCTTGAATTCGGATATCTCTATCCTGATGATCTCGTTGTTCGATTTTGGAATGTCTTTTATCAGAACGCTCATTGCAATTTCTCCGATTTGTTCAGTATTTCCCTTATTTTCTCCGCGATTGCCGAAGCGATTATCCTGTGCCCTTCCGTATTGGGAAATCGCTCATCGTAATCATACAGCGTGGCGCTGTTCTCGCCCTTCGACTCGAGATGCGACATCCACCACAGATGCACCGGCAGATACTCGCAGCCGAGGTCCACAGCGACCTCACGGATCGCCCTGTAGTAAATCGACGCGGCGTCCATCACAGAGGAATCGGTAAAGGACTGCGAGGTCAACAATAATATATCGGGAGCGAATCGTTCGCGCGCGAGCCTCACTACCTGCACCATATTCTCCTTGAATTCGGACCGGTAAACCGGATGGTACATATCGTCCAATCCGAAATGAAGAATTAGTATGTCCGGGCTGAGCGGAGCGATGTCATCGAAAAACGTCCGTACCGCCTCAAAGCTCGTGTCTCCCGCCCGGGAACGGTTAAACACCTCGACTCCATTCGCCGCAAGCTCACCGGCAAGAATCAACGCGTACGGCTCGGAGGCTCCTATTCCCGCTGCTATACTCCCTCCCCGTATCAACAGCCTGCGCATGATCATCTATCCGTCCCTTCTATCTCGTTGCATATAATTGTTTACATCTTACATCATGTGTTTAAATGTTCCCTTTGCTGGTCGCCTTAAAATTTTCTTTATTTTATATCATTTCAGTCGTATTGTCTGGTTTCGCCCAGTTGCGGGACCAGGGTAACCGGGCTCGGAAAACTCGAAATCAGGAGACAGTCCATGAAGAGAACAACTCTCATATTTCTATTTTTTTTTCAATTTCTTTTCGCCGGTTCCCTCTTCGCGGAAAAGGTGATCGGCGTGTCCTCGTTCAGCAACCTGACCATGGACAAGTCCATCGCCTGGCTCGAGATCGGCCTGGCCGACTCCATCTCGTACAAGCTTAAAAACGTACAGGATTATATCGTCATCGACCGGGTCAACGTGGACAAGGTGCTCGGCGAGGTCCAGCTGGGCCAGTCCGGGGTGCTCGACGAGACCAAGGCCAAGAAGGTCGGGAAGGCCCTGGGGGCGGATATCATAGTTGTGGGAAACTACGTGAAGAGCGGCAATCGCATCCGAATCAATGCCAAGCTCGTCGAGGTCGAGAGCCATAAAATACTCAAGCAGGTGCAGTCCGACGGCGTCCTCGACAATATCTTCGAACTTCAGGACGAGATCGCACTGAAGATCATAAACCAGACCAACATCGCAATTACGCTCGATGTAAAGAACCGCATCACCCAGAACTTCACGAGCAACATCGGCGCCTATGAGTACTACGTTAAGGGGCAGGAGTTCCTGCTTAACAAACTCGACTACGTAAAGGCTATCGAGATGTTCAACAAGGCTGTCGGGATAGACGCCAATTACAGCCTTGCGTACGCCGGTCTCGGCAAGGCATATTCGCTTCGCTACTGGGAGCTTCGAAATTACGCCAATAAAATCGACGTCTCTCTTATCGAGAATTCATTCAAGTTCAGCAAGAAGGCCATTGAAATAAGCCCCAATCTCGACGAGGCGCACCTTTCTGTCGCGCGTTACTACCAGGAGGCCGACGACAAGCGCTACCCGGACAAGTGGCGGCTCTGCGAGGACGAAACGCGCAAGGCGCTCGAGATCAATCCAAATAATGCCGAGGCGTATTTTCTTCTCAGTCGGATTTACGGCTACGACGACGCAAAGGAGGAGGAATATCTTTTAAAGGCCATCCGGCTCAACAACTTCCTTACGGACGCGCACAACAACCTGGGCGTCATTTATCTGGACCAGAAAAAACTGGACCTTGCCGAGCAGTCCTTCACGAGGGCCGTCGAAATTGATCCCGAGTTCAAGACCGGATACATGAACCTCGGCGTGGTGTATGACCGCAATAACCATCTTGAGCGCGCCCTGGACATGTATAAGATCGTGCTTCAGAAATATCCGGACTATCCGCTCGGGATAATAAACCTCGGAATCGGCTATAGGCGTTTGAACAGGCTCGACGATGCAATGGAGCAGTTCCAGAAGGCCGTCAAGGTCAAGCCCGACTACGCCAACGCATGGAGCGAGATCGGTTATGTCTATCTTCTGAAAAACCAGCACCCGGAGGCGATAAAGAATTATCTTGTCTCACTCAAGCATGATCCGAAATATCGTTACACGCTGGCGAATCTCGGCTACTGTTATGCGCAGACTGGCGATAACGCTAACGCCGTTAAATACCTCCGACAGGCACACGACTATCACCCAGATTACGCGTGGCCCGCCGGATACCTGGGATGGCTCTACCGCAACAAGCTGAATGACGCATCCACGGCGCGTTTCTGGTATGGCGAGGCGGCGAAGCGCGACCCGAACAACGCTGATTACCGGAAGAACCTTTCGGAACTTCAATAGATTCCCTGATCTGATCTCAATTTAAAAGAAAGGCGGGCATGGCGCCCGCCTTTCTTTTAACACCAATAACACCAATCCACAGACTACTACCTGCTTTTTAACAAAAAAATGCCACTTATTAACACCTTATGCACTCGAATTCACGGGCTTATCCTCAACATATCAAGAATACCGTTTTTTTTCGACTTATACTTTTTTTGCTGAATTAATTGGTTGCAAAAATACAAGCTCTAAACTAAAGAAAGGGCAGCGCGGTGCCAATAGATCTTTCTTTCGTCTTACGTCCGCCGTACGTAACAGAAAAAATTATACAAACATTACTCGAACCATTATTCATTTTATAAACAAAGTTATCCACATTTGTTGATAACTGGTGAGTTGTCTTTATGGTACAGGAAATCTGGGTAAAGGTTCTTTTGTCCGTTCAGTCAAATATCAACAAGCAGTCTTTTGATATGTGGCTGAAGGACACGGAGCCTGTTTCCCTGTCTAACAACACGCTCAAGGTGAAGGTTCCCGACGAGGTTGCCCGCCGGCACATCTCCGAGAATTATTCGTCGATGATAGTCGCGGCTCTCGGCGCCATTACCGGGCATAACATGTTCTGCGAGTTCGTCACCGGAAACGGTCGCGCCACTGCGGTAGATACACCCGCGCCCGCCGAGCCGTCAAGACCGGTTGAGGGGACCGACTATTCCGCCCAGCGGCTCAATCCGCGCTATACCTTCGAGAACTTTGTCATTGGACCGAATAATCAGCTCGCCCACGCTGCCGCAATTTCCGTCTCGCGCGCGCCCGCGACTCAGTACAACCCTCTTTTCATCCACGGCGGCACTGGTCTCGGCAAAACGCACCTCATGCAGGCGATCGGCCATCACATCCTCAGGGAACGTCCCTATCTTAAAGTGCTGTACGTTCCAAGCGAGGAGTTCGTCAACGAGTTCATACAGGCCATCCGTACCAACACGATTACAAGTTTCAAGATCAAGTACCGCAACGTCGATGTCCTCCTCATCGACGATATTCAGTTTATCGAAAAAAAGGAGCAGACACAGGAGGAGTTCTTTCACACCTTCAATACGCTCCACAACAATAAAAAGCAGATCATCATCTCGAGCGATCGTCCTCCGAAAGATCTTTCCACGCTCGAAGAGCGGCTTCGCACCCGTTTTGAATGGGGACTGCTCACCGACATTCAGCCTCCCAATCTCGAGACCCGCGAGGCCATTCTCCGCAACAAGGCCGAGCGCGATAACATGAACATTCCCGACGAGGTGCTCAATTATATTGCACGACGCATCAAGTCGAGTATACGCGCGCTCGAGGCCGCGCTTATCAGGCTCAATATGGTGGCCGTCGTTAAAAACGAGCCTATTACAATAGCGCACGCCAAGACACATCTCAAAGACCTTTTCGACGAGGACACGCAGAAAAAGATATCACCGGCCGATATAATGTCAAAGGTCGCTGAGCGCTTTGAAGTCTCCGTCGAGGACCTCTCCTCAAAGAGCCGCCACAGCCGTGTCGTTCTTCCGCGATTCGTCGCGATGTATATCTCCCGAAAGATGACAGATCTTACAACTATCGATATAGGCAGGGAATTTGGCGACAGGGACCACAGCACCGTACTCAATGCGATGAACAATGTCGAAAAAATGATAAAAGAGGACGAAGAATTCAAGGAGCGCGTCGAGGACATGATAACCGAACTCAAGTGCTGATCTCCCGTTAATATCCTCTTGATATCCGGTGGATATCCTTCTTTTTCAGCGGTATAAAATTTTTATTTTATTCTCAGTTGGTATTTATACGATATTTTTTCCTTAACAATCCAATATTCACTTATGTCTCATTAAGTTGTTGATTTTATTCACATGTATGCTACGGTGTTAACCGCTGGACATACCAGCAGTTCCGGAGTTATCAACATATCCGGCGATACTATTACTACGAAGTATAATTAATAATTAATATGTTTATAACAGTAGTGTTGCAGAACATCTGGATTTCCGGTCTTTCCCGGTTTCTCAACACGGCAACTTTTATCAGCGGACGGAGACCGATATGAATCTTACTGTCGACAAAGATTCCCTCCAGCGGTCGATAATGATCGCCGACTCGATAATATCGAGCAAGAACGTAAATACGATTTTATCGAATTGCCTTTTCAATATTTCAAGGGATTCGGTGGAGATCGTTTCGACCGACAACGAGATAGGTATCCGCACGCGGCTGGACGCGGTCGCGGACGGAGACATGTCCCTCACCGCCAACGGCAAGCGCTTCGCGAGCATCCTAAAGGAGCTGCCGAAGGGAGAGGTTATCGTCGATGTCAACAATTCATATCAGGTCAATATAAAGACCAGGTCGAAGGATATAAAGGCCCGCTATACGCTGGTAGGGACATCGAAGGATGATTATCCAGCAGTCCCGTTTTTCGCTGAAGAGAATGCCGTGGAGATAAGCCAGAGCGTATTAAAAGACATGCTCAGAAAAGTGATACACGCGGCGGCGATTGACACGATAAAACCGGTTTTCAACGGTGTGTACATGGTGTCCGAGCAGAAAGGAAAGGTGACCGTGGTAGCGACAGATTCTCGCCGGCTCTCCATGGTGACCAGGACGGTTGAAAACGATGTCCAGCTCCCCGAGAGTGTGATAATACCGCTGAAAACCGTGAATGAAATAGTGCGTCTTCTCGCCGGCGGCATGTGCAGTTTTTCTTTTTTTGAAAACCAGTGTTTTTTCAAGATAGGTGAGACGGATCTTATCTCGAGGATAGTTGAGGGGCAGTTTCCGAATTACCGGCAGGTCATTCCGAAAGAACAGAGCATAACCGCGGTTCTGGAGACAAAGCGCCTGATTGATTCGGTGAGAAGGGCCATGGTTTTTACAAAAGAGCCCGCGAATAAGATCATCCTCACTTTCGGCAAGGAAAGCCTTGTGGTGGAAGCGAAGACTCCCGATCTCGGCGAATCGAGCGAGGAGATCGCAATGGAATCGAACGCCGGAGACACTCTGCAGGTGGGAATAAACGCACAGTTCCTGATGGATTCGCTCAAGGAGATGGACGCTTACTCTGTATCGATCGGACTGACCGGGCAGATGAGCCCGGTCACGATTACTCCTGATGGTGACCCTGACTGCTTTTCGGTTATCATGCCGATCCAGGTAAAATCATCATAGGAGACGGTTGACGGAATCGGATTTTTCCGTGTGCCGCCTTAATGGCTTATACCGATGTTTGTGGACAGCATCGTACTAAAAAAATTTCGCAATTATGATACCCTGGAATTGGGCTTTTCGAGCGGCATAAATTTTATCGTCGGTCCCAACGGAAGCGGAAAGACTAATATTATCGAAGCGGTCTCGGTGGCGGCGAATATACGGTCTTTCAGGGGGGCCGCGGACGCCGACATGGTAAAATGGGGCGAGGAATCGTATTTTTGCAGGTTGATGTCGGCAGAGTCCGACTTCAGAGAACTTGAAATAGGATACTCGTCCGTGCCCGGGTCGACCACAAAAAAAGCCAAGGTGGACGGCTGTGAAATACACAGGTCATCGGACTATTTCGGCAGACTTCTTACGGTGATATATTCCCCAGGTGATATACTGGTTATATCCGGATCGCCGGAGGGTCGACGACGTTTCTTCGACGCCATCATCGCGCGGGTTGATCGTGAGTACCTTTCCATGATCGGTGAGTTTAGAAAAATACTGGCGTCTCGGAATCGCCTGTTAAAGGCCCTTCTTGAAAGGAAAGCCGCCGTGAGCGAGCTTGACGTCTGGGATGAAATGCTGGCGTCGAGCTCGTCAGGGGTCATTAAAAAAAGAATGGATTTTCTGGAATCTTTTACGCCCTCTTTCAGTGGTGCGTATCAGTGTATGGCGAAACAGGACAGCGTTCCCGTGCTCCGCTACCTCTGCGGCTTCGGGGAGGGCCCACTGCATGAGATACGCGAAAAAATATCCGGAAACAGAAGAAGGGATATGATGGCCGGTACGACGACGGCCGGTCCTCATCGCGATGATTACGTCCTATACCATGAAAATGGAAGGACCTTTTCAAGCTGCTCGTCTCAGGGCCAGAAGAGAACCGCGTCCATAGCCCTGAAAAACGCTGAGCGCCTTTTCATTGAGGAAGCCACCGGTGAGCGAGTCGTTATTATGGTCGATGATGTTTTTTCCGAGCTCGATTCCGAGAGAAGGGAAAACCTGGTCGATTCACTTCGGGGTGAGAACCAGGTTATTTTTACGATCGTTAATACAGGATCGATCGATCCGGCGACTTTTTGTGGAGCGCGCATTTTCAACGTCGGTCCAGGGGGGATGATTTCGTAGAATGAAATTCAGGGTAAAGGAACCGAGGATGAACAGGCCGACGCGGTTCGGCGTCCTCGTGGAGTCGATAATTGCACAGTTCGGCTTCAGGGACGATTTTCTCGTTGAGTCCATCCGTTCAAGGTGGGCTTCTGTTGTCGGCGAACTCATCTCGGCGCATAGTTATCCCGACAGGATATTCAGCGGAATTCTTTTTGTGGCTGTTGATCACTCCGTCTATGGAGGCGAGATATCGATGATGCGTGATTTAATTCTCGCCAAGGTCAGGGACGAATGCGGCGTTCCCGGGCTTCGCGATTTGCGCGTGGTGGTACGCCGGGACCTCTTCGCGGGGCGGTCGTCGTCCGGAAAAAACGGCGGGGGCAAACGTTGATGTTCATACATATCGGCGGCAGGATACTCGTTTCAGACAGGAAGATCGTCGGAATATTCAACGTGGAGACGCTCAGAAAATCCCTGGAAAACGCGCACCATCTGGAAGGTATTACGGATGACGACAAGGCCGTCTTTATCGACAGGGAAAACGGAAGACTGGGCGGTATTGTAAGCCCCTTTACCGTGATCAAACGCAGGCTTGAAGAGGAAGATTTTTACTGGAGAAGGAGACATGACTAGCGAATACAGTGCGGATAAAATACAGGTGCTGGAGGGGCTCGAGGCGGTACGCAAGCGCCCCGCCATGTATATAGGCTCGACCGATCATAACGGTCTTCATCATCTCGTATACGAAGTGGTGGACAATTCAATTGATGAGGCCCTTGCGGGGGTCTGTGACACCATCGTGGTGACGGTCCACTCGGACAACTCGATCGAGGTCATCGACAACGGTCGCGGCATACCCGTAGACATTCACCCGGTATACAAGGCGTCGGCGCTGGAGATCGTGCTGACCAAGCTGCACGCCGGCGGGAAATTCGATAACCTGTCGTACAAGGTTTCAGGGGGACTGCACGGCGTTGGTGTTTCGGTTGTCAACGCGCTTTCCGCCGAAATGAAGGTTGAGGTATACCGTGACGGAAAGACCTATGTGCAGAATTACGTGCGGGGAATCCCGAAGGAAAAGGTAAAGCAGACCGGCGAAACAAAGAAAAACGGGACACGCGTTGTGTTCAAGCCCGACCCGAAGATTTTCGAGACGACGGAATACAATTTCGACACGCTTGCAAGAAGGCTCCGGGAGCTCGCATTTCTCAACGGCGGAATAAAGATAATCCTGCGCGACGATCGCGGCAAGGGCAAGGAGAGCGTCTTCCAGTTTAAGGGCGGTATCGTCTCCTTCGTTCAGTATCTGAACGAGAACAAAGTTTCAATCACAAAAAAGACCATATTTTTTCACTCGGTGCGCGAGAAAGTGGACATCGAGGTGGCGATGGACTACATCGACTCCTACAATGAGATGGTGTACACGTACGCAAACAACATCAACACCAAAGAGGGTGGAACGCACCTTATCGGGTTCAAATCGGCGCTAACGCGCGTACTGAACGAGTTTCTGAAAAAAGAGGGCCTCGACAAGAAGATGGCGCAGCTTTCGGGCGACGACGTCCGCGAGGGCCTTGTGGCCATCGTAAGCGTGAAGCTTCCGAATCCCCAGTTCGAGGGGCAGACCAAGATGAAGCTCGGCAATGGCGACGTCAAGGGAATCGTGGAGTCGGCGACGAACGAAAACCTGGGACAGTTTTTCGAGGAGAACCCGCAGGTGGTGCGGAAGATTCTCGAAAAATGCATTCTGAGCGCGCAGGCCCGCCTCGCGGCCAAAAAGGCGAAGGAGCTCACGCGCCGCAAGAACGCACTCGAAAACGATACGCTCCCCGGAAAGCTCGCCGACTGTTCGGAGCGTGATCCTGCGCACTGCGAGCTTTACCTGGTCGAGGGCGATTCCGCAGGCGGTTCGGCGAAGCAGGGGCGTGACAGGGGTTTCCAGGCGATCCTTCCGCTGAAGGGTAAAATACTCAACGTCGAGAAATCGCGCCTGGACAAGGTGCTCTCGAACGAAGAGATCAAGACCATCATCACGGCCATCGGGACCGGGATCGGAGACGAGTTCGACATCGCCAAAACGCGGTATCACAAGATCATCATCATGACCGACGCCGACGTGGACGGTTCACACATACGAACGCTCCTTCTGACCTTTTTTTTCCGGTATATGCCGGAAGTCATACGCAACGGTTACCTGTACATCGCCCAACCGCCGCTGTACAACATCAAGTCGGGCAAGGACAAGCTCTACGCGTATACGGACGAGGAGCGCGACAGGATACTGAAGGGCATTGACAAATCCAAGGTGAACATTCAACGCTACAAGGGCCTCGGCGAGATGAATCCGGACCAGCTGTGGGAAACCACGATGGACCCGGCACGACGTACGATCCTCCAGGTAAACATGGAGGACGAGGTGGGGGCCGAGGACGTTTTTACGGTCCTCATGGGAGACGCGGTAGAACCACGGCGTAAATTCATCGAGGACAACGCCCGCAACGTGAGGAACCTCGACCTGTAAGGGTCGACCTGGTTAAACAGACCGATTGAGAGAGGAGAACAGGACGTGACGAAGAAGGACTCCAAAGAAGGGAAAGACCAGAGTCAGAGGGTCATCAACATAGAGATCGAAGACCAGATGAAAGACTCGTATCTGGCCTATGCGATGAGCGTCATCGTCGGAAGGGCGCTGCCTGACGTCCGCGACGGGCTGAAGCCGGTGCACCGGCGCATCCTGCACGCCATGAACGAGCGGGCCTGGCGAAGCGACCGTCCCTATGTAAAGTCGGCGAAGATCGTCGGTGAGGTCATCGGTAACTATCATCCGCACGGTGACGCGGCCGTATACGATACCATGGTCCGAATGGCGCAGGATTTTTCGATGCGCATTCCGCTCATCGACGGCCAGGGCAACTACGGCTCGGTCGACGGGGACCCGCCGGCCGCCTACCGGTACACCGAGGCGAGGCTCGCGAACCTCGCCGAGGAGCTTCTTAAAGACATCGACAAGGAGACGGTGGATTTTCTCTCCACCTTCGACGAGACGAGGAAGGAGCCGACAGTGCTTCCCGCGGCCTATCCCAATCTGCTGGTCAACGGGTCGTCCGGCATCGCCGTTGGTATGGCGACTAACATACCACCTCATAACCTCTCCGAGGTGGTGGACGGAACCGTGGCCCTAATCGACAATCCCGATCTTACCATCAGGCAGCTCATGAAGATCATCAAGGGGCCCGACCTGCCGACCGGCGGAATCATAATGGGAGCGGACGGCATTGCCAAGGCCTATTCCACGGGAAGGGGAAGCGTTGTCGTGCGCGGGCGCGTGGAAATAGAGGAGGACAAAAAAGGGCGCGAAACGATCATCGTAAGCGAGATACCCTACCAGGTAAACAAGGCCTTGCTGATAACGCGCATCGCAGAGATGGTTAACAACAAGGAGCTCGAGGGCATCTCCGAGCTTCGCGACGAATCGGACCGCGAGGGCCTGCGCATCGTCATAGGGCTAAAGAAGGACGCAAACAGCAATATCATACTCAACCAGCTCTACAAGCATACGCCGCTCCAGACCTCGATCGGCATCATCCAGCTCGCGCTGGTGAACAACGAGCCCAAGGTGCTCGACCTCAAGGGCCTGCTTTCAAATTATATAATGCACCGCAAGATCGTGGTGACGCGCAGGACCCAGTTCGAGCTCAAGCGCGCCGAGGAGAGGGAGCATATTCTGCAGGGCCTTAAGATCGCGCTCGACAATATCGACGAGGTCATAAGCATAATCCGCTCCTCCAAGACCGTCGACGAAGCCGACGAGCGCCTGCGCAAGCGGTTCAAGCTCTCTCAGGTCCAGTCAAAGGCCATTCTCGAGATGCGCCTGCAGCGGCTGACCAGCCTGGAGGTGAAAAAGATAATAGAGGAGCTAAAGGATCTACTGAAGCTGATAGAGGAGCTAAAGGCAATCCTTAAAAGCGACAAGCGGATCCTCGGAATCGTGAAGGACGAGCTTCTTGCGGTTAAGCAGAAGTTCGGCGACGCGCGCCGCACGGAGATACTGGTCGGGGCCGAATCATCCACCTCGTTCGACGTGGAGGACCTCATCGCCGACGAGGACATGGTGGTCACGGTTACCAACGACGGGTTCATCCGAAGGCTCTCGGTGGACACGTTTAAAAAACAGAGGCGCGGCGGCAAGGGCGTTACGGGGATGTCGTCCAAGAGGGAAGACTTTATCAAGCTGATGATGGTGGCGGCCACGCACGATATGGTTTTTCTCTTCTCGAACAAGGGCAAGATCTTCGGGATGAAGACCTACGAGCTTCAGGAGGCTTCCAAGACCAGTCGCGGAAAATCGCTGAAGGGAATGATAAACCTGTCCTCGGGCGAGGATATTACGGCCATCTGTGCCGTTCCCGACATGGAAAGCGAAATGTACATCTGCATGGTGACGAAGGGCGGCATCCTCAAGAAAACATTGATTGAGGATTTCCGCAACGCGAAGAAGGGTGGAATCATCGCGATCAACCTGAAAAAGGACGACGAACTCTCCGAGGTCAAGCTCGTCAAGGGAGATGACGATGTCATTATCGCCTCGCGTAAGGGACTTCTCGTGCGGACCAACATCCGGTCGATGCGCCCGATGGGGAGGAACTCCTCGGGGATCATCGGCATGCGCCTTGCTTCCGGCGATATGGTTATAGGAATGGACGTGGTGAAAAAGGACTCCTCGCTTTTCGTTGTAACCGAAAAGGGCTACGGGAAAAAGATTGATTACCGCAACTTCGCCACCAAGGGCAGGGGCGGCAAGGGAATGGCTTACCTCAAGGTTTCGGATAAAAACCGGCCTGCATCGGGTATACGATCGGTATTCCCCGAGGACGAGATCATCATTGCGTCGAAGACCGGCATGACCATACGCCTTCTGGCGAAGGACGTGTCGATACAGGGCAGGTCAACGGTGGGAGTCAAGCTCCTTGATCTGAACGAAAGCGATGTGGTTACGGATTTCGCGGTAATTTCGGAAGAGCTGTAGAAGGAGACTCGTGGGCCGGTGGGCCGGTGCGAAAAAAGCGCGGTTTCCCGCGCTTTTTTTATTATATAAGAGTTTGTTATTCGCGGATCATGAAGCTCTCGGTGTAACGCGAGTCTTCCTGTATCTCGTTCAGTATGTCGAGCGCGCGGGCTTTCGTTGCGATGGGGCCGATGCGAACCCTGAAATAGCTCTTACCGTTCACCTGTGTCCGGTCCATGAAGGCGTCGTATTTCATCTTTTTGAGGCTTTCGATTTCGGTAGCGGCCTTGGATTTTTTATCAAATGCCGCGACCTGCACGGAGTACTCCCCCCTGAGCGCATGGCTGGTCTCCTTCTTCGTGTCCGAAACGACCTCCACGGTCTTCTGCCTGCGCGATTTGTCCCCCTTCTTCACCGTCTGTTTTTTTGAAGGCTTAATCTTCTCCGCGGGAACGGCATGCTCCTTTAGATCGGGTGCGGGCGGTATGATCTCCTTAATGGCCTCGGAGGTGAGTACATCGTGAGATAAGGAATTCTTCTCCATCGCGGCGAACTCATTTCCCCTGGCCGCCGGTGTTTTGTCCCTTTCGCCTGCGCCGGGCATGATGAGTCGGTCTATCTCAGACTGGGCGTTCATCATACTATCGTCCGGAGGCGGGATCCTTCCCGGGGAAATCGAGTCCGTCGGCAGATCGAGCAGGGAGTCCCGCTGCGCGAGGGAGTCCCCGGGCTTCTCGTGCGCCTTATACAGGTTCATTCCGAGCAGAAACGATATTATGATTACCCCGATCGCGACCGACGCGACGATGATGATGCGCGGCGTGTCGAGATTGACGGTATACATGTTCTTTTCCTTCACTCCCTTCTGGTGGAATTCTTCAAAGTGTTCCATATTTCTACTACCTGCCTCCTGGTGTTTTCCAGCCCGCCTGAATTATCGATTACATAATCGGCCCTTTTTATCTTTTCATTGAGAGAAATTTGGTTGTTCAGCCGATCCTGGATTTCTTCCCTGCTTATATTGTCCCGCAGCGAACCCCGTTCGAGCGCCTGTTCGGTGGCGGCGGTGACGACTATTGTTTTATCCATAAACCGGTCGAAACCGCTTTCGAAAAGGAGCGGTGTGTTCACCATGAAAATGGCGTCCGGCGCGCTTTGAAATATTTCAGCGGCCTTTTTCAAAATGAGCGGGTGGGTGATGGAGTTGAGACGTTTTACCCATTCGGGATTTTTGAACACCAGGTTGCCGAACCCCCGGCGGTCGAGCGCGCCGTCGGTTCCGATTATTTCAGTGCCGAATTCCTCGACAAGCAGAGCAAGCCCCTCGGTGCCGGGCTCGACTATGTCCCTGGCGATGATGTCGGTGTCGATGACGCGAGCGCCGAGATCCTCGAACATCGCGCAAACCGTGCCCTTGCCCGATGCGAATATTCCTGTTACCCCGATCTTCATTGTTCATCCTCCATATTCAACACATGCATTGTTTTGGTCTTCATTGAATTGATGATCGCTTCATCGGTCTCTCCGGGGAGCGAGGCGCGCAGAAGGCGATTTCGAATATCGGGATGAGCGAAGGCGTTTCGCAGAGCGCGCATTTCCGGATTCTGGGAAATGACCGGGAACGATTCGATGGCCGAGCGGATGATCTGCGCGGAATCGAGGGCGCGGACGGCGAACGACGAGAAAAAGATTTCAGGTTCGATATCCGACGTGCCGGCAAGCGAAACGCCAGAGGTCCGGAGTCGGTACAGGTTACGGATGTCCTTGCGGCGGATGAGCGACTCGATGGAACCGCGGTAAGCGGCGAAGGACTTGCGGCTGAACCGGCCGTCAACGAGATGACCGCCGCTTGATTTCATGATGTAGGCGAGGTTGCGCGTTTCAATCGGTTCGAACCGTCCCTGGAAAAAGAGAGCGAAGCGCCGCTGATAGGCCGTATATCGCGCGTAGATGGTGTGATCGCCGAAGCAGAAGTCGAAGCCGGCAAGAGCGATGGGCGATAGCCCAAGACGCGCCGCAAACAGTATGGCGTCTCCGGCGACCGTACCTGTTCCTGAATCGATAGAGCCCACTGCCCCCGGGTGAAGCTCCTCGATAAGCTGGGAGACGGGATGCGTGTTGAGCGATAAAAGCCCGCCGTGCCGCCTAACCGGAAGCGGATATGCGGTGAGCGAAAATACGGGCATCGCTCCCTCGGGCCATCCGCGGGCGAAGTGTTCACAGACATGCTGCTGAGGGTCGATGGAGATCGCGAAATCCGGTGTAATTCCGGCGCCGGAGAGCACCGGAAGCGCCGAGTCTACCGCAACGATCACAATGCGCGAGCGTGATTCTTTAATAAACGGAAGAACGCAATCCAGCGTCGGTCCCGAGGTGATGACGACGGAGGGAAGGCCCTCCAGCCGGTCGAACAGCGCGTTGACCGGGTAAAAACGCCCGAGGCTCCCGATGTTGAGGATGGCGTTGCGGAGATAGCGCCGGGCGAAGGCATTCCTGGTTGCTATATTGGCGCTAAAGCGGTCGAGGGCCCTGCGGATGACGGTCCTGGCACCGTCGTAGTATTCCGGAAAAAGACGAAGCGACGCGGGGTGCTCGAGCACCTGGATACCCCTCGTCGCGCCATGGGAGAGAAATTCGTCGACACGGGGCTCGATTTCGTCCATGGAGCAGCCGGCGACCAGGCTTACGGGCTGCTCGAGCAGAAAGGCCGTCAATGGATTACGGGCGATCTCCGAATCGATTCCGTGCAGGATGTCGATGATCAGCACCCGCGTGTATGCAAGGGCGTCCTCACCCAAGGGAAGTAGGTGGTAGCCGAGGCCGGCGCCGAGGACGATGAGCACGTCGTATTTATCGGTATTGAACGAAGGGCGAAGGGATTCCGCCTCTCGTGTGGGAGCCACCCTGCTGTGCAGGTAGTGCCTGGCGCCGCCATCCATGACGGCGAGGGTCGGCGGGCCTTCACGGGATGGCTCTATGACGAAGCGCGGCGATCGGTCCATGCTTTAATGATCGAAACAATCGGTGTTTTTTTTTCGCTTTTTATCGATCCGCCCTTTCCCGTTCCGTCATTGCAACAGCCTGAATTCGGTGCGGCGGTTCTGCTCGTCGTACTCGGGGCCGGTTTTCCCGACCTTGGGCTCGGTCTTTCCCGCACCGCGTATCGAGAGGCGCGACGCGTTGACGCCCTTATTGACCAGGTAGTCTTTAACCGCGCGGGCGCGCTCGAGGCTGAGTTTGTTGTTGAATTCGTCCGTGCCGTGGAGGTCGGTGTGGCCGATGACTTGAAACCGGAGCTCCGGGCTCTTCTTCAGATACTCCGCGAGCGCGTCCAGATAAGGGATCGATTCGGGCTTGATCCTGGCGGATTCGAAATCGAAGTGTATTGCGTGCATATCGAAGCGCGCCTCTTTTTCGACGGGGGTGAGTTCGATAACCTGAGGCGTACCCTTTGCCTTTGCGAGGTCGATCGTTTTAAAGAGCGGCATGTATCCCTTTTCGCTGATATTGAGGTCGATCGTTTTAACGGCGGGATTGTAGGTGATTACGGCCTCGCCTTTCGCGTCGGTCTTTTTTTTGAGCGCGACGGTCATGGCATCCTCTCCGTCCTGTTCAATCCTGGTGAAAAGGTTAAGTTCGGTTTCTACCGGGTTGCCGGTCTTTTTATCGCGGATGATGATTTTAAGCGGCTCGATTTTAACGATGGTGGAGGTGTAGATATCGTACAGCCCCAGGCCGCCTTTTCGATTGGAACAGAAAAACAGGCTGCCGCCGATTACGGAAAGATGGACGTCGTTGGCGTCTGAATTGATCCCGGGGCCGAGGTTCACCGAAGCGCCGTACTTGCCGTTCTCGAAGGGCGCGAAATACAGGTCCCATCCCCCAAACCCGCCCGCCCGACGCGAGGAAAAAAAGAAGCCTTTACCGTCGAGCGAGGGGACGAGGCTGATGTCCTGCTCGCCGGTGTTGATCGGCGCGGGCATGCGCCGTGGATCGACGAAGGAACCGTCGCCGGTTTCGTCACGGTATTCGGCGCTCATTATGTAGGCCTTGTCTATGGTGCCGAAAGGCCATGTGGTATAGTAGAGGGTGGTGAAGTCCCGGCTGAGGCTGGGAGAGCGCTCGTGGTGGATGGTGTTGACCGTGCCGGGCAGTCTGATAGGGCGCTGCCAGTTCCCGTTGATGTTCTGGCTTACATAGATGTCGTACGAAACCCGTATTTTCCCGGCGGCGTCGGCGGGCATCTCGAGGCTGCCGTCGCGGTCGGACGCAAAAAAAATGAAGGTCCCGTCGGCGGTTATGAACGGGGTTTCGTCGTTAAACGACGAATTTATCTCTCTGATGGCGCGAGGCTCGCTCCATTCGCCGTCCTTATTGCTGCACAGGTAGATGTTCTGGTAGGGTTCGCCGGAGCGTTTAGAATTGAATACCATGGTCTTCCCATCGGCGGTAAAGGAGGGGGCGAAATCATCGAAAGGGGTATTAATAGATGGACCCATGTTCGCGATATTTTCCACCTGCGGGGGAAGTATCTGGGAGAACAGCACAACCGCAAAGGACGCGGCGAGGATGCACGCCATCAAGGAAACGAACAGTGCGTTTTTTTTCATCGTCTGATCCTTTTCCGGTATTTCGTGTTCCATCCTGACGACGGGAGAGTAAATGTTTCGCCGGGAAAAGGCAAATAAAATTCGAATGCCCCGGCTTCCCAGGATGGAAATATCTTGCGCCTGCGGAGAAAGAGGATAGGATGCGGTCATGGTCATCGACTTTCACACGCACATCTTCCCCGACCGGATTGTCCGGAACCGCGATGATTTTCTGGACGACGCCGACTTTCGCGCCATATACGGTTCCGTGAAATCCCGAATCGTGGGCGGCGACGGACTTCTGCGAGCGATGGATGAAAACGGAATCGACGCGGCCGTGGTGATGGGTTTTCCCTGGTCCGATGCCGACCGCCTGTGGCTGCACAACGACTATCTTCTCGAATCAGCCTCGGCATCCGGAGGAAGGATACTGCCGTTCTGCGGGCTTCCCGTCGGGGAGGCCGGGGCCGTTTCACGCTCCGTTGAGAGAGCGCGGACCGATGGATTCGCCGGGATAGGAGAGGTGGCCTTTTATTCTACGGGCCTGACCGCCGAAACGGCCCGGATCCTCCCGTCACTGTTCTCCGCGGCGCGTAAAGCCGCGCTTCCAGTCTGCGTGCACGTGAACGAGCCGTTGGGTCATCGCTATGCGGGCAAGTACGCGACGGATTTTTCCATGTTATATGAATCCATCGGCGCGGAGGCGGGGCTTCCAATAATTCTGGCGCACTGGGGGGGCGGCATACTCTTCTATGAGCTGATGCCCGAGGTGAAGGAGGCGTTTGCGGATGTCTATTACGATACCGCGGCGTCGCCGTTTCTTTATCGGGACGAGGTCTACCCCGCGGCGCTTTCGATTACCGGCGTGGAAAAAATACTCTTCGGATCCGATTATCCGCTTGCCGGATACCGGCCCTATCTCGATGCCATGGAAGCGGCGCCATTCTCCGACATACAGAGGCGGGCCGTGATGGGAGAAAACGCCCGTAAGCTGCTTGGAGGTATAAAGTGAACGCGACAGACCGGCATCGGCTCGCCGTGTCTGTCGCGTGTGCCGTCTTTGCCCGGAGAAACGGAGGTCCTGCTATTTCTGTTCGCCCCGGAGCTTTTTGAGCCTGATCTCGCCGATTTTAGCCTTGAGATCGGGATCGCTCTCGACCTTCGTTGCGAAATCCTCGTACTGTTTGAGGGTGTAATTGTATTTCTTAACGATGACTTCCTTCGACTCGGGAGTGAGATCGGTATCGTATATCTCGCTGTCTATCCTCAGAAATTCCTCCGGCGTCATCTCGCCCGAGAACTTAGAGCATGAGGTGGCAAGAGCGAAGGCGACAATGGCGATCAGCAATAACTTCGCGTATTTCATAATACCTCCTGGATTTCGTCAATATTCTCCGGCGCTCCCTGCGGCTGGCTCTGATGCCGTTATAAGTAGTACCGTTTGCCGACGCAGTATGAATGAGATTTTTCGAGATGTCAAGAATATTTATCAGGGTGATCGATAGTGTCATATGGCGGTTTATCGAGCCGACCAAACGTGAAACAGGTTTATTATTCTTGAAAAATAACAGGCCGACCGGGTAAATGCAGGTGAATATCCCGGCGGGGAAACCTTACTACACGACGCGGGGTGCACGTGATGATACCGGTAAAAAGGCTTGTGGAGCTTTCGACGGACGAGCTTGATGCCCTGTTCAACCGCTTCGGCGGGGATTTCAGCGACATCATGATCAACACGGTGGTTCCCATCGTGAACGACGTTCGCGCACGGGGTGATGACGCCGTGCGCATGTACACCGAGCGCTTCGACGGCGCGAAGCTTGATGGCATGATGGTGACGGAAGAGGAGATCGAAAGGGCTTCCGCCCGTTTCGATAAAAAGGCGCTCGCGGCCTTCCGGAAGGCGAAGGAAAACATAGAGGAGTTCCACCTGCACCAGAGGCGCACGAACATTATGTACGCGCGCCCGGACGGTACGACCCTTGGCGTTCAATATGAACCGATCGAGAGTGCGGGGCTCTATGTGCCGGGCGGCAAGGCGTCGTACCCGTCCTCGGTGCTTATGGGGGCTATTCCGGCCCGGATCGCCGGGGTGAAGAATATCACGATAATCACGCCTCCGGATAAAGCCGGAAACATTCCGGACGCGGTGCTTGCCGTCTGTAAAATCATCGGCGTTGGCAGCGTGCTGAAGTCGGGCGGCGCCCAGGGGATAGCGGCTTCCGGTTTCGGAACCGAAAGCGTCCGCAAGGCCGACATCATCGTTGGGCCGGGCAACATCTACGTGACGGCGGCGAAGACCTATCTCTTCAGCATGGGGATTATTCAGATCGATTCGATGGCCGGCCCGAGCGAGGTACTCATCATCGCCGACGAATCGGCCGATCCGGCATGGGTGGCGTACGACTTGCTGTCGCAGGCGGAGCACGAAGAGCGGGCGCTCGCGGTGCTGGTGACGACTTCCGAGACTCTCGCGCGCCGGGTTGTCGCTGAAATAGCAAAGGACATCGAACGCGGTATGGGCCGCATCGAAATTAAAAAGAAGGCGCTCGAGCGGGCGGTCATCATCCTGGCGGATTCGATCGACGAGGCTATCGAGTTTTCAAACCGTTACGCTCCCGAGCACATGGAATTAATGGTTCCACAGCCGCTCGAGTACCTGGGGCGCATCCGAAACGTGGGTTCGCTCTTTCTGGGGACACATGCGCCGGTCGCAGTCGGCGACTACTATTCGGGCACCAATCATATACTGCCCACAGGCGGAGCCGCGCGGTTCTCCTCGGGGGTATCGGTGGAAACTTTTTTACGGCGAACCACATTCCAGCACCTTACTCCCGGCGCGCTCCGCGACGCGCTCGAGCCGGTGATGACGATGTCCCGCATCGAGGGCTTTGACGACAAGCACGGCGGTTCGGTGGAGATACGCTTTATAAAGTCTTAAGGACAATTTCGGCGCGCCCGATGTGGCGTGTTCCGTCCGCCGGAGGTTTTTCGTTTGTCAGTGACAGTGCGATCGTGCTATAATCCGCCCGTGCCCGTTGTGGGTGCCTTGTCGGCAAAATGGTGCGCATTCCAATGAAACCGGATATCGTCATGCCAACGCAATTTGAGCTTCCCGTCTACCGGCCTCCTGATTTTTCAGGCGAGCGTTTCGCCGGTTGTCCGCCGGCGCGTACCATTCGGGCCGAGGCCGATGGAGTCGCGCCCGATGGGTATCACGCCACGAGCATCTATCCCGAATATGTCCAGACGGCGAAGGGCGCGTGGAGGCTCCTTTCATCCTCACGCATGGACTGCGCGGTCGTGATCGAAGGCGACTCGATCGAGGTAAGGGAGCTCAGGCGAATACGGAAGGGGGACCAGGTCCTGGTCGGACGGAGCGAGGAGGGCGAAGACGGAATTTACGTCCATACCGCTGGTTTCGCGGATAACGCGGCAAGGGATGAAAAGTTTTCGTTTCATACCCGCCGAACGCGCGAGACACCCTTCTCGCGTGACTACGACAGCATGTACGATCTGCTCAGGCACGAGCGGGACAAAGGAAAAATCGTCTGGGTGCTGGGACCGGCGCTCACCTTCGATTTCGATTCGCGTTCCGCCATGTCCGGCATTATAGAATCGGGCTACGCCCACGCAGTGCTCGCCGGCAACGCGCTGGCAACCCATGATATCGAGGCGGCCCTGTACCGGACTGGGCTGGGACAGGATATCTATACCAAGGAATACCGCCACCTCGGGCATTACCATCACCTCGATGCGATCAACACGGTGCGGCGGCACGGTTCGATGAAGGGCCTGTTCGATCAGGGCCTGCTGAAAGACGGTATCGTTCGGGCCTGCATAAAGCGGCAGATCCCGCTGGTGCTCGCAGGCTCCATCAGGGACGACGGTCCGCTCCCGGAGGTCATCGACGATGTGTACCGGGCCCAGGACGCGATGCGCGGGGAGGTGAGAAGCGCAACGACGGTGATCGCGCTCGCGACCCAGCTGCACGCCATCGCGACGGGCAACATGCTTCCTTCTTATCATGTATCCGGCGAGGAGGTACGCCCCGTGTATTTTTATATTGTTGATGTGTCGGAATTCGCACTGGACAAGCTGGCGAACCGCGGAAGCCTTGAGGTCCGCGGAATCGTTACCAATGTTCAGGATTTTCTCATCAACCTTCAGCGCGCGCTCGCGTAAATCTGGCGGCGGAAACTATAATCATTCGGATGGATGCAAATAGACGTCAAGGCTTGAGTAAAACGTTAGCGGTTATGGATTCGGAGTGAGCGGGGTATCGGCATGAGAATGGGTACGGGTCTTGCGGTGCTTGCATGCATCGGTATGTGCGCGTGCGCGTCGTCCGGCAAAACCGGCACTGCGCCCGGGACCGAACAGCTGCGCGCGGAGAACATCCTGATTAAAAAGAGGCTTGTCCTCGTCGAGCGCGAGAACGCGGTATTGAAAGACGAAAATTTGCAGTTTAAAAGCGACGTCCGCCAGCTTGCCGCCAGGGTGGAAAAACTGACGGCGGATATCGCCGCGCGCGAAGACCGGTACCGAAAGGACATCGCGTTGAAGGAAAGCCAGCACCAGGCCCTGCAGCAGCAGAACGCGGTGCTGTCGAAAGAGAGCTCCGAGAAGATACGCGAGCTCATGGAACTGAACGGGGCAACCGAATCAAGACTGAGCGGAGAGATCGCCGGTTTGAACGACGAGATGCGCAAGCTCCAGGAATCGTTCTCAAAGGAGCGCGAGGCGGTACGAAACGATAATGCGAAACGGGAGCTTGCGCTGTCGCGGGAGATTGAAGCTTTGAAAAAACTCGCCGTGGTCAAAGAAGCGGAGGCGGCATCGCTTAAGACGGCCCTTGCGTCGCTTGAACAGCGCTTCGAGGAGAAGTGGAAAGACTCGGAGGCAAAGGAGCGCGAATTGAGAAACAGGGAACAGGAGATTCGGCATCTGAAAGAAAAAACCGATGCGATGCAGAAAGAGGCCGCAGCCAGGCCGGCCGGTCAGTGACGGAAATCCCATGAGCGACTTCCATGCACTGCTGGTTCGATGCGCATTCGCGGCGGTGCTCTGCGTTTCGTCCGGCCAGGTCCTTGCCGGAGACATCAGCCTGCTTCTTACACACAACCTCGAGGGGCGTTTCGCGCTCGAGGAGAAGGGCCAGGATGAAAACGATCCCATGCTGGTTCTGGCGCAGAATATCCTCTCCGAACGTCGGGCGGGAAAGGCGGACCTCTTCCTCGATCTGGGAAACTCCTTTTATCCGGGGGCGCTGTCCAAGTACAGCTTCGGCTCGGTCGTCATGGACTATTTCAATTATCTGGGCTGCGACGCAACCCTCCTGTCATCGCGCGATCTACGCATAGGGATCGATAACCTCGAATTCCTTCAGAAGGGCAGAAAGACGCGTCTTCTCTCGGTGGGAATCATCCGCGAAAAGCAGCGGCTTTTTTCGCCGCACTTTACATACGTGAAGAACGCCGATTCCGTCGCGGTAGTGGGCATTCCTTCGCGGAAAATCCGCTTCGATATCGCGGAGCAGGACCTCTACGGCGTGACCCTGGCAAATGACGCCGCGGCCCTGCGGCCGGTCCATGCGGAGATCGAGCGGTCGGGCGTGCGGCATGTAATCGCACTCAGCGGCCTGGGCGTCGGGGACATGATGGCGCTGATGAACGAGCACCCATGGATATCGATTGCGATCTGCGGGGGGGATTTTACCGGAGAACTCTTCTCCGGGCGCGCCGGGAGGGTCGACCTGGCTGACGGGCGTTCGATCGTCATCCTCACCGAAAAAAGCGGGTATTATCTTCTGAATATTTCGATCGAGGAAAAACCCGTCGTCCGCTCGATTACGAGGAAAGTACCCTTTCCGGTAAAGACCGAGGATCCGGCATACCGGGAATTCGCGAACCGACTTAGGCTGTGGAAGCGCAAGTTCAGGGATGAGGAGGACCGGGTGGTCGCGGATGCCGGCCCGAATGAAATAAGGGCGGAAGACCGGCGTCTCATGTGTCTGGCCAGGGACCGTTTCAATGCGGAGGTGGCGCTGGTCGAATCGGGCACCATTTCTCCGGTGACGATTCGAAACGGCGTGAAAACGTCTGACATCCTGAAAATGGTGAACCATGATTTTTTCCTGTTCACGTTCCGGCTGAGCGGGGCGGAGCTTAAAAGGGTCTACGGCGCCGATGAGACGCTTCTGGTCGCCGGTACCGACGGCAGGACCGTGCAGGGATATCCGATCGTCGATTCAAGGTCGTACCGGGTCGTCGCCCCGCAGGCGTCATTCGATCGGGTGGGGAAGATTTTGTCGCGCGAAATCGAGTACACGAACAGCTGGACGAACATCACCGACATGCTGATGGACGATTTCCGCGGAGGAAAAGTCTTTCAGCGGGACGACTGTGTTCACCTCGATTCCAGGTTCAGGGCGACCGTGGATTTTTATCTCTCGAATTTTTTTGACCAGGCGATGGTTAAAAAAGGGGACGATATCGAAAGACCGCCCGGACAGCCCAACAGTACCTACCGACGATGGGGCCTTGAGAACCGCGTCGATATTACCGTCTACAACCGGCTTCACCAGTTTGTGTTCACGCCCTACATGCTGTACACGCTGCTCTACACGCGCGATAACGACGCGTATTATTACCAGAACAACCTTCTGAGGGGCTCCTTCGTGTACAATTACAACCTTCACGAGCGTGTGAAACCCTACCACAAGTCGCAGTGCGATACCGTCATCAAGGTGGTGGATGATTACCGGCCCGTTGTGATCCGCGAGACGGCGGGAGCGAACCTGACGGGCGAGTTCGTTTCGGCCAAATTCGGTCTCGGATTCGAGAAACGCGTACACGACCCGGTGCAGATCCCCGAATACGGCTTGGAGGCGATACTGTCGGCCAGGGTTCCGTTTCTACGCTATTTTAATTACGGGCTTTCGGTCGATTCCTTTCTTTCGCTCCAGGGAAACGACAGGAGCCGCCGTCATATCAGAAGCCAGATAGAGAATTCATTGTTTGTCTCGGTGAACAGGTTTCTCGGGATTTCCCTGAAACACCGGTGGTTGTATCTTTATTCCAGGGATTACCGCGAGGAATACCGCAACTCGCAGGTGATCACATCAGCGGACCTTAAAACCGATTTCAAGATATGGTAAACCCCGCGAGATGTCTTTATTTACAAAATACTTGTAAAGGAATAGCTTTTCGGCATCGACATCGACCGTTATGACCGGGATGGAAGGAGAAAACGCGAACCGGCGCTGGACATGGCGTTCCGGTGCTTCGACGCATTCACGATTCCCGACATGTCGTTCCTGAACAATTCGTACAGGGAAGAGCGCTTCACCAATTGAAGCACTTTCCGGAAAACGCTTCCCTGTTTTGCAGATCAAAAAGTGCTTTATTTTATCGTGCGATGATGAATGATTGAAGGTGCCGCCGCATATCACGGCGGCAAACTACATACGGGGATGCGCGCACAATGACAATCACGAGATTGACGGCCGTAATCCTTCTTGCAACGGCGTTTTGCGCCGCACGCCTTTCCGCCGACGACCCCGCCGAGCTCACCCGCCGGGGGGTCCAGCTCAGCGGTGAAAAAAAATTCGACGAGGCGGTGAAACAGTTTGACCGGGCCATCGAGATCCAGGATCAGGTCTCCGCGAAGACCCATCACAACAGGGGATGGGTGCGCGAGCTCAAGGGAGATTTCCCCGGCGCCATAAATAATTATGAGGAGGCGATCCGCCGCAATCCAAAACAGCTTCCCTCGTATGAACGGGCCGGATACCTCTATTACAAGACGGCCGATTACGACAAGGCCGTGGCGGCCGGCGAGTATGTCATCAAGGCCGATCCGAACAACACCGAGGTGATCAAGTGGCTTCCCGACGCGTATAAGATGAAACTGTTGAAACAGCAGGAAGACCTCCTGGCCAGACAACGCGAGGAGGAGCGCAAGAGGAAGGAGGAAGAGGAACGCCGCCGCGCGGAGGAGAAGAAGCTGGCCGAGAAAAAGGACGAGGAAAAGAAGCCATCGCGCATTCTGTACGCAACGTGGGATTTCACTTTACGCAGCGCCTATTATTTCGACGGCGGGGACTTTAAGTACGTAACGACGAGCGGTATTCCGGTGTCGCTGCCCAACATGCTCTACGTGAGCGTTATGCCGACGCCCTCGTGGGAGTTTGACCTGCTGGCGGGAACGCCCCACCTCGGGGCCCTCATGCCGGATGTTACCGCCTTTATGGAGCGCTTCCAGGTCCTCTATCATATGGATAAGTGGTACCTTGGCGTGGGCGTCCTGGGCAGTCATTATAAAGAGAATTTCAATTTCGGCAAATCGCTCACGCTTCATGACATCAAGGTGGGCGCGGTCCTTGGATTCAGGGATGAAAAATCCACGACGAAGATTACCGCATATCCACGCTACCTGCCCCAGGACACCTCGCACTCGAAGGGACGCACGCTCGACGTAGGATTTTTCGAGTTCAGCTACCGCTACGATGTCGACAAGTACCTTGGGTATTATTCCAGGATATCGGCCGCGGACTACTACTTCTTCGACCACCGGAACAGGGTTTCGAATTATTACGGTGTATACGAGCTTAGCCTTGGGCTCGTCCTGGGAAAATACGACGAGGCCACGCGCCAGAAATTCCTTACCTTTACCATTGACCTGACCGAGCGTTTCTATCTGCTCGATCTGGCGAACGACGAACCCTACCGCTTCGCCAACGGCCAGGGCCTGTTCGGAGCGGATTCGAGGACCTGGTTCAAGGGGGACGCCTTCCCCGGCTATTTCACCAGCGGACACGTCTTTTCTGTGAAGGCCGAGGAAAAAATAAACCGCTACTTCTTCGTGTACCAGAAGATCGGTTTCGAGCTGACCGGCGGCAAGGGAGACCGAAACGAATTTTTTCTGCAACTCGGCGGTGGCGCGGTCTATTGATGGATGAACGGACTGCGATCCTCGATTTCGCCCGGGAGATCGCGCTCCAGGCTGGCAAAATCCTTTTAAAAGGGTTCCGCTCGCCCGGGTTGACCGTGTCGTACAAGGGCGTCTCGAACCCGGTTACCAGCGTCGACCGCGAGTCCGAGGACTTCCTGTACGAAAGAATCCGCGACCGCTATCCGGACCACGGTGTCGTGGCCGAGGAAGGGCACCGCGCGGACGGAAGCGGGGAGTATCTCTGGTATGTAGACCCGCTCGACGGCACGACGAACTTCGCGCACGGCGTCGCCCATTTCTCGGTATCGATCGGCGTGTATTCAAAGCGAGCTAACCGCATGGCCGTCGGTATCGTGTATGATCCGTGCAGGGGGGAGCTTTTCGGCGCGCTCGCCGGCGGCGGGGCCTTTCTCAACGAAGAGGTCCTTCGTGTCACGGAATCGGACGATCTTTCGCGCTCGCTTGTAGCCACCGGCTTTCCCTACGATAAAAATATCTCCGATAAAAACAATCTTGTACAGTTCAACCGTGTCCTTCCGCGCGTACAATGCATCAGACGCTTTGGTTCGGCGGCGCTGGACCTCTGTTACGTGGCCGCGGGGCGCTTCGACGCCTACTGGGAGATGAAGGTGAGCCCCTGGGACATCGCAGCGGGTTGCCTCATCGTGGAGGAGGCAGGCGGGGTGGTGACCAGGTTTGATGGCGGGCGGTACGATATCAAATTTCCCGAGGTGCTCGCCGCCAACCCGATACTGCATCCGCTTTTTATCGATCTTCTTGCGGGGGTATATGATTAAATATACACTTACCTGCCAGCCATGCCGGCAAGTTTGGAACGGTTATACTAACCATTCGTTTTGAAAACATACTCGAGTATCGAATGTCGGATTAATTTCATACATAACAACCGTCAGAAAAAAACCCTGCCGGCCAGGCCTGGACCGGTTTTCGCTTTACAGGAATAAATGGCGGATGCACTGGACCGGCTTCATTGTAACGTTATTCGGTAAACGTGACGGTCGCAATCCGGTCATCAGCAGGATGGGCCGCTCTTACCATCGCATCCGCATACGGGTTCTCCGCCGGTGAGCATGCCCCCTATGATCGCGGCCGCGCAGCCGACCCCCGAATTCACCTTGATGGCCCCGAAACGGCAGTTCCGATCGCAGGCGCCGCACTCCATACAGAAATCCGCGTCGGTAATCCCGGCCCGTTTGTCTCTCATGACGAAGACACCGTGGGGGCACACTTCAACGCACCGACCGCAGCCGGTGCACTTTTCCGCCTCATAAACAAGGCTGGCCACGTTTTTCAGGTATTTCATATAATACTCCATTCCTTAAGCTTGTACACCGCGAGCATGATCACCGACACCGACACCGCGCTTATATAGAGAGGTATTGACAGCTTCAGCTCCTTTTTAACTCCGGACATACCGGTATAGGTGGAGGCCCCGGTAAACTGGAGCGCCAGATACGAGCTCAGTGCCGGAAAGAAAAGGAAAGTAAAAGCGGTGAGCGCGCCGTTTTGCCATATATCCGTTCCCGCCAGCGCGGTCACGAGAATCACCACAAGCACACCAGTAATCAGGCCCTTTAGCGCAAAGGACCTGAAGGGAATCAATGGAAGAAGCACCGGCGTGATGAAAGAGCCCGAGAAAACGGACGCGAGCAGAAGCAGCACAAAAGGAAGCCCGGCCTCGAACGCGTCGCGGAACAGTACGCCTTCCGGCTTTAACCCGAAAATTACGAGGATTCCCAGGGCGATGACCGGAAACCGTCTCATCGCGGGGTTGATTTCCATGGGAGTGAGAACCAGTCGGTCGCGCCAGGAGAAGCGCACCCTTCTCATTTCGGGCGAGGCTTTGTAGCCGGCCGCCACGAATGCCGGGACGTCACGGGCCGCCACCGGGCCGAAAATAACATGAAAACCCGTGGACCGCGCAACAACATGGGCCTCCAGCCCCGGCGCTCCAAGCTGCGGTACTATCACGTTTCGGTGCTCTACCACTTTCTCAAGGCCGTGCAGGTGAATCCGTTTAATAAGCTCTGCAGTACCGAAGCTCCCCTTCCCCGCCGCACACCAGACATTGATACCCGCCGTGTCCAGAACCAGTATCCAGGCACTCATTCCCTTCAGCTCCCGTCGGAGGATGTCGAAACTCAGCTTGTAATTCGCGCTGACGAACACATCCGAATTCCGTCCGGGGTTTCCCTGCGCATACAATCCAGGATCGATACGGTACTCCATGCGAAACGCGCCGATCCTCGAGCGTATCTGCCCGATATGGTCACGCAAGGTCCACTCGCCTGTAATGGGGATGGCGGCAGGTCTGTCCACGCCGCAAACCGCAACAGGCTTCAGGGCGCTGTTGGCCGGTGTACAGCAGCTGTTGATGTTTACACTGTTGATTATCTTCATTTTTGTTCCCTGTATATTCCATATGGAATAGTATCGTAACCACCTGTTCACATTAAAATATTATCCTTTTTCCCCCGCGGTATCCCGCCCCAGATCACTCATCATGGGCCCGAGAAAGTCTTTGACCATGCCGGTCAGCTCATTCGCCTTGATGAGTGAGATGCAGCATACCTCGCCGTTTTTCTCCCAGCTTATCACCGCCAGCTTGTCGCCGGGTCGTATCCCCGCCCGTTCTCGTATCTCTTTTGGAAGAACCATCTGTCCTCTCTCGTCCACGCAGAGAAGCGATTCCACCCGACAACACCCGGCGGGCGTCGCGGACCGTGCCCCGCTGATTTTCTCTTTCCCTGCCGTCATACCCGCCTCCGAGGTGTTTTGAATATCATGAAATATCAGTATATTCAGAATAATCAGATGTATACGCGGGTCTGTTAATTCTGTCAATCTTTTTTTTACGTAGGCGGGAGGTCTGGCGAGGCTGGGACCGGGATTTTGTCATTGCAATGGATAATAAAAATAATACTTATTGACAACACTTCTACGTATGCGAGGGGTACTGACAAATCAGGGTTGAATTACGATTTATTTCCTTTGATTGAATAATACCGATTCGACTAATCCGGTATCCAAAATTCAATGAGAGTGGCGCCGTCGAGGTTCTCCATGACCGACACGTGATGAGGCTGTTCTCCATATCCGTCTGGCTGGAGCTGATGGCGGCAGCCGGGTTTACACCGATGGCCGTTTCCTTCGAGCACGGTTCGTACACCAACACCGGGCACGAAGTGTTTCGCGGACTGATACTCGCTTCTGGCAAGGGAACATGACATGAGCGGGCCAACGCCACGATTTTGGGAGATATTCTTCGAGCTCTATGAGGGTTTGCCACGACAAGGCCCAGGCAACCGCAAGCACGCAGAGAAAGCTTTTAAACTTTGCCGCGACCTGCCTCCCGTACCCTCGGTGCTCGACCTTGGCTGCGGCGTCGGTGGACAGACAATCCACCTCGCTGAGCTCACACAAGGCAGTATCGTTGCCATCGACAGCCACGCCCCATGCATTGAGCGGCTGCGCGCGACTGTGGCCAAACGAGGACTCGCCGAGCGCGTCCGGCCCGTGATCGGCGACATGGCGAACCCGGAGTTTCCGCCTGGAAGCTTCGACCTTATCTGGTCCGAAGGAGCGCTTTACAACATCGGCATTGAGAACGCTCTGCGAGTTTGTTGCAGGCTGCTGCGTCCCGGCGGTTATATAGCTTTCACCGAAGCTGTGTGGCGCAAAGAGAACCCGCCGCCCGAGGTCAAGGCGAGCTTTGACCTGGACTACCCGACAATGGGTAGGGTTTCTGATGTTATTGCGACAATCGAGAGAATCGGAAGTTCGCTCATCGATCACTTTACCATTCAAGACGAGGCTTGGTGGGACGACTTCTACACGCCGATGGAACGACGCATAGAGGATCTGCGCGTAAAGTACGCCGGTGATACCGAGTCTCTCGGCGTCCTTGACCATCTGGCACAGGAGCCCGAGATGCACCGGCGATATTCGGACTACTATGCTTACGAGTTTTTCGTGGTGCGAAGTAATAAATTTTAAATCCCCCTTGTTCCTGTGCTTTTTCGCGGGGGGAGGCTGCTTTTCTCGGGAGGGAGATGCCGGTAATTAGTGCATGGTTTCGGGGTCGAGGCCTCTTGTTGTTTTGAGCCATCGTTGGTCAAGGGGGCCCTTTCTCCGGTTGGTGTCGATGTAGGCGTCGCAGTAATGAATTTCGCAGCCGGGGCGGGACTTCCTGAACTTCTGAATCACACCCTCTTGAATGGAGGAGTCAAGGTATATTTTTTTCAGGGACTTTGGGAGCGGGGCGAGATCCTCAACCGGAGTATGCCTGATGTTCAATACCTCCAGACCGGGCAGGCCCTTCAACGGGGCGAGGTCCTTCACCAGAGTGCGGCGCAGGTTGAGGTCCTTCATTTTTTCCAACCGCGAGAGGGGGCCTATCTCTTCCAGCGGGTTGTTCGAGAGGTCGAGGGACTCGATCGCGCCGAGCATGCCCAGGGGAGCGACATCCGTGATGAGGTGGGTGTTGAAATTCAAAAAACGGCTGTCCGTGGGAAGCCAGTAGATATTGATGAACGGCACATAGTCGCGGGATACCCGGAGTGGCGCCATGGCCGGATCGCTCCCCGTCACGGCACCGTCCGCCGCCTGGCCCGGCGGCGCGGCCGAATCGACGCCCCGTGCGATGATGAACCTGAAATCAGTGAAATTCTTCCGCGTATAAACCAGGGTCTTTTTATCGAACCATGAGTCGTCCATGATCACGATCGTCTTGGTTTCCATTGAATGAATATCCACCGGCGCGACGTAGTGCCATCTGAAGCCCTCGATCAGCCCCACCTGGGGGACATACCCCCGTTCCACCATCGACCGTGCTTTATAGACATCCGGTTCGATGAGGATACGGAATTCTGCGCCGGACATGCCGGTCAACTTGGCCCAGTTGGTTGCGCGAAGCCCCATGGCGATATGGAGGATGTTTTCCATGGTGGACGCGGGATCGGATGACGCTTTTCCCCTGATGAGCGGAATGAGCCTCCGAGGGATGATGTAGTCCCGCTCGGTGGCGGCCCTGCGGTATCTGCCCATCAGCCGGTCATCGAAAATGCTTGTATACCGGTTCTCGATTTCCTCTCGGGTGTAATCGGGCACGATCAGGCCGATTGATTTATACACATGGCACATGGATGAAAAAAAACATTCAAAGCCGCGGACCTGGCTGGTGCGATCCACCATGTGAGGCTCGGAAGGCGCGGCCAGGACCTGGCGTATGCGCTGGTATCTGAACTGACCGCCGCCTCGTATGTTGGCGGCCCGGTGGTTGCCGCCGGAGAATCGATCATAATAGGCCCGCACGTTTTCATCGAGGAACTCCTCAAGTGTCCCGGCTTTTCGAATGTTACCGTAAGAACGGAAGCCGCCGTTTCGAGAGGCACCGTCCAGGAGCCGGGAAAAATCGGCATGATCGCTCAACCAGACGGCGCCGCCGTCGCGGGAGTAGCGGAGTTCGATGCGGCCGTCCTTCGTGCCGCGGATCGCGCTGCCGTCGGGAAAGGTGATGGAAATCGTGTCCGCGCTTCCCGCGGCCAGCTTCTTGAGCAGTATCTCGGCCCTTGAATGAGAGCCGAAAAGAGCCTTCATGGCGGCCGGGGAGCCCCTCTCGTCCTTCAGGTCCGCGTGATAATCCTCCGGCCCCGTGAAAGAGGGCTCGAGGTCGAAAATGATCATACGCGTGAGAAGAAGCATGGCGCAGAGAAGAACGAGCGCAACGATTATGGCGCGCGCTCTGTTCGCGATGCGTGCATGCCGGCGGAACATGGCGGTCGCGTCATATCGGCCGGGCGGCGGCATCTATCGTATCCGTATGCTGATGGCCTGCGAAAACATTGACCTCCACCGGTCTATGAAGAGTTCCTTTCTGTAGATTTCCAGCCTGCCCGTATAGGGGTCGTTCACGAAAACATGGGTATCGTCGAATCCCACCATGGTCATGGCGTGCTCATTCCCGCGCCACTGAAAGGAATCACCCGCTGGCGTCTTCCAGGTAAGGGTCGGTTTCATGGGCAGCATTTTAATCGTTCCCCAGATCACCACCGGAACCCCACCCGCCAGGTGGGCCTCGATCTTTTCCCACGGTTCATCGGTCAGATTGACCGCCCGCCCGGGGAAAAAGAGCTCGAGCATGCGCAACAGGGGCTGATGATATATGCCGAAACTCCCTCTATCGTCGTAGGGGTTCCCTACAAATGCTTCCCTCGGGTCGGGAGCATGCAGTACGCCGTCTTTCCATTGGGGCTTGGGGCCCCTGGGCATATGCGCTATCACCTGGTCCACGGTTATGGATTTACCCGCCCACTGGAGAAGCATGGTCATCGCCACCGCCTCACATCCGGTCGGATAGCGGGGCATCTGGTGTATTACGGGAACATTCAGTACGCGATATGCCGCTCCTTTTTTCTCCACCGCCCCACCGGGGCGAGGAACGGACCCGCGGATTGTTTCCATTTGATGGGTATATTCGGGCCTGTCCCGGGTGCAGGGGTGGAACCCGCGAATCTTTTCGGATTCATTTGCACACCCAGAAGTCTGCGCCAGTTGAGTCATGATGACAAGAGCGTTAACGACACGTAGCGTAAGCATGATTCCCCTTATTCCTGATTTTCCACCGCCAAAAGAACGACAAGGCGTGGCGAAATAATTCATTACAATGGTTGCCGGAACGGAGTATGAAGCAGAGTCCTTGCATACAGATTGAGGGAGCCGTACGGAAAGTCAAATAATTATTGACCGCCCGCGCCTTCATCGATGTACCGGGGATTCCATTGCATCACGGGAACCTGTTTCCCGGGCGCATTGTAAAAAAACCGATAATAATCATCTCCAAAGGGGACCTCCGATAGATAGTGCAATGTACCGGAGCTTTTTCCGGCAGGAAAATGTAATTTCCTATGTATTTCCTTGCTTGACCGGACAAAAAATCCATGCTACAGTACTGATACTGTCTAATAACCGGTTATGTGGCATTACTTTTTTTGTGCAGCCGTAACACGGTATGTTGAAATGAAAGGGGGGATAATATGAGAAAAGGGACAGAAAGGGATGTAGAGAAAAGTTATCCAATATCAGATTTTATTTCAAAACTTCGCCGTCTTGCAGATTCGCTCGAAAAAGGTGAGCAGTTTGAAATTCAAATTGCGGGTAAAAGAATATACGTTCCCGTTCGTGCAACTTACAATATCGAGCACGAAAGAGAGAAAGGCCAGGAAGAAATTGAGTTTCAAATAAAGTGGTCAAACGAGTAATGAAC
This sequence comes from Spirochaetota bacterium, assembly GCA_035477215.1. NCBI lineage: Bacteria > Pseudomonadati > Spirochaetota > Spirochaetota bacterium. The sequence goes on from DATIKU010000018.1 coordinate 70,813, forward strand.
GGACTGAAGTTTAAGAGGTCCCTGTCACGGGGCTTTTTTGCCTTTTCATTTTATTATCGAGCACGCTCCAGCTCCAGCAGATATTAGGGTGCCGCAGTGCGGATACCACAATGGCCGGCGGTGTGGCATCAAATGAGGAAAGTCGATGAAAAAGAATAATAAGTGGGCCTTCATCATTAACCCTATTGCCGGGGGCGGCAAGACGAGACGATACGCGTCTACGGTGACGGAGATGATCCGCAGACGTGGCATCACCGCCGAGACGGCCTTTACCACGGGCAAGGGCCATGCTACGACGCTGGCGGCGGACTTCGCGAAGCGGGGATTCACCCACGTGGTCGCCGTGGGCGGCGACGGGACCTTCAGCGAGACGGTCCACGGCCTAATAGGAAAAAAGAACGTGACCTTCGGCGCCGTGCCCTCGGGGACCGGCAACGACTTCATCGCCATCACCGGCTTTTCCGAGAGGCTCACCGACGCTGAATGGGACACTTTCTTCGCCTGCCCCACGGCGCGCATGGACGTCGGCCAATGCAACGACATGCACTTCATCAACGGCATGGGGCTGGGCTTCGACGCGCAGGTGGCCTGGGAAAACTACAACAGCAAGAAGCACGAGAAGGTGAAGGGCGGCGACAAGACGAAGTACATGTGGCACATCCTCAAGACGCTGGTTTTATACAGGGAAATCACCATGTCGCTCACGACGGAAGGTACTGTCCGGCCCATGAAATCGTTCCTCAACACCATCGCCAACGGCAGGAGGCTCGCCGGCGGGTTGTATCTCACCCCCGAGGCACTGGCCGACGACGGGCTTCTGGACGTCTGCATGATCCACGAACTATCGCTGCCGGGAAGGATAAAGGAACTGATCCATGTGATAAGGGGCACCCATCTACAAGATAGCGTGGTCCGTTTTTTACGCACTGACCGGCTCACCATAGAGTTCGCGTCGGAGGTGCCGGCGCACCTGGACGGCGAACTTTATTTCAACTCGAAGTTCGACATCCGCGCGCTCCCCGGGGCGATCAATATCATCTACAACCCAGCGGGAAAGCATTTTTTCGGGAAGGCGGAGAAACAAAGCATCCATGAGTGAAGGGAACCACCAATGAAAGTTACCTTCGTTCATCTGTTTCGAGTGCGGGGGGGTTTTCCAGTATTCGGCCCCTTTCCATGCACGCATAGCATAGTGAGTCCGTGTGACAGTTAATTTTTCGGGGACTTGCGACTTTTTCAGTAAGCCCAGGGTGGCGCCACCCCGTCCCGGCACACTACGGGCGGTTTTCGGGTGAACGGAATTCCGCGGTCAGTCGGGGGCCATGGAAAAAATAAACCATAACAAAAAGACGATAATAAGCATCCCCCAAAGGGCGACAATCCCGATAGATATCTCCGGATGGAGCTTTATCCACTTAAACAGGCTGGAATCCCTGTACTCCATGATGATGGTGAAGACCTTGGAGGAAACACCCGATTTTTTGGACGAGAGACATCCCGGTGAAGGGCCGCTCTGGCCATTTTTTTCGCTGGTCTGTGTCATATGGAGTATTCCCCTCGGTTGTTTGTTATCGGCGTACGGCCTCGCGGTTATATCTGAAAGGAAGCATCTGCAATGCTACAAGGGCAAAAAGCGATTGTCAATACTATATGGGCCTCCATATAAAAATATATATCGGACGATTGGAACCGGGTCATTGATTTTCGGGCCTCCCGGCGTGCTTGACACCGGCGCATTTCATGATAGAATGGCGCAGGTGAACGGAACCAGGATGAATCTTCATGAGTAATAGAATAATACGATTCGGTGTGTCGATAGACGAGAAGCTCCTCGTCCAGTTCGACGGCCTTATTTCGGAGAAGGGTTATGTAAACCGTTCCGAGGCCATTCGCGATCTTATACGGGACGCGCTCGTCCGCGAAGAGGCGTCGTCGCCCGAGACCGAGGTAATAGGAACGCTCACCCTTGTATACAGTCACGAGGTAAGGGAAATCGCCGACCGCCTTAACGACATACAGCACGATAATTTCCGGAATATAATCTCTGCAGTGCACGTCCATCTCGACGAACACAACTGCCTCGAGGTCCTTATTCTGAAAGGGGCTTCGCAGGTGGTTAAAAAGATCGCGGACCGACTGCTTTCCATAAAAAACGTTCGTCACGGGAAGCTCACCATAACGACTACGGGGAACGAATAGACAGGAAACTCCGGAGGCAATCCCGGACTTCTCCGGGATAACGCCAAATCTAAAGTAAAAAAAGCTCAACTATAAAGATCGTCGAGCCGATATTTAGATAAAGGGATACTTTGCTTACACGGCCGCGCCGACGGAGCGGAAGGGGCTTCTGCGCGTGCCTGGAACGAAAGGAGTTGTTCCGTGAAGGCAACAGGGATGTATGCCATCGCCGGGGTGGCGGTATTCGTCTTTTTCGGGGGGATGTACTGTGCGCCGCAGCGCTCCGTAACGGTGCGCGAAGACCGGAGTGGCCCCTCCGTGGACGGGGAAGTCCGGCCGGCCCGCGGGTTAACAATCCTGCACCGCTGGAACGATAAAGAGGCGGTCTACAACGACGCGGGATTCGATTACGCCGGAGTCCCGGAAGGCTATGATGATGTTGAAGAACTCGGTGATGAGGATGATGTAAATGACCCCGGCCAGGGAAGCGGCGAGTATGGACAAATCCGCACAAAGACCGCCCCTTCACGGGCTTTTCGTACAAGGGTGAGCGCCTTCCCGGGGAAGGCCGCAAAACCGTCTTCCGAACGGCCGCGGAAAAACGTCGAAGGCGGAACGACTTCCACCATCGCCTATACCGTCAGAAAAAACGACACTCTATACAGTCTCGCAAAACGGCAGGGCTGTGCGCTCGATGAACTCTATAAACTCAACGGTTTGGAAAAGGGCGACGGCATCAAGGTGGGTATGAAGCTCAGGCTGCCGTCGAAAAGTATAAACCGTTCCAGGGGGAAGGCCCCTGGCGCGCAGCCGCCGGCTCGGGAGAACATCGATTTCAGGTGGCCCCTACCCCGGGTGCTCGCCGTACACAGGGACTCCGCAGAGGGAGTGAAGCCCATGGGACTCGAGATCACGAGCAGACCGGGATCGACCGTTGTGTCGGCCGCTCCGGGTGTTGTCAAGCGGATCGGCGATATGCGCGGCTATGGACGCTACCTAATTATTTCGCACAATGGGCGTTTTGTAACGATATATTCCCGTATGGGCGAAATAACGGTCAGAGAGGGGGAGAGAATTTCCTCGGGGACGGTGATAGGAAAAATCGACGACGGCAGCCGCAGCATCCATTTCCAGATAGGCAGGGCCGGCAAGCCGGTCGATCCGCTGCGCTATCTTCCCGACAGAAGCTGACCCGGTAAGCCCTGGCGATGTGCCGCTTTTTCGGCGATCATCACCAGGATTTTCGCATTCTCGACAATGACTCTGTTATGCTCCTCGACCTGCCTGGTGGTGCGCGGGTCGTATTCCTCGATGGCGGGTATATTCCGGTAACCGATGCAGGCAATGATCGCCATGGATCCGTCAAAATTAATACTGGCGAAACTCCGGACATTAGTGTGTATATAACATGAATAAATAAACGGCCTTCGCTGTGGAATGGCACTTTATTTACGGTATAATTGATCGTGGAAAGCGGGTTCTGAAGTTTTAATAATCGTGGTGAGGATGAATGAACAAGAAAAGGGGCGTGCTGTTTGGAGTTGATTACTATCCCGAGCAATGGGACCGTTCGCTCTGGGAATCTGATTTTCGGCGCATGAAAGAAATGGGCTTCGAGTCGGTCCGGATGATGGAATTCGCCTGGACACTCCTTGAGCCCAAACCCGGGAAGTACGATTTCTCGCTCTTCGACGCGGCGATCGATCTGGCCGCCGGAAATGGGCTTTCGGTTGTGCTCGGAACCCCGACCGCGACTTTCCCCGCCTGGCTCTATAAAAAAGATCCCGGGATGGCGCAGATCCATCCCTCGGGCATCTATCGCGATTTCGGCACGCGCCGTCAGGCGTGTTATAATTCCGACACCTACCGCAAAGCATCGGCAAAAATTGTCGAGGCGATCGCCCGCCGTTTTGGTAAAAGTCCGGCGGTGATCGGCTGGCAGATCGACAACGAGATAGGACACGAGGGCTCGGACCGCTGCGTGTGCCCAACCTGTGTGCGTAAATGGCACGACTGGCTCCGTAAAAAATACGGGAACGTGCATGCCATGAATTCAGAGTGGGGGACGGTTTTCTGGGGGACCACCTACGACCGGTTTGACCAGGTGCCGGTGCCGAAGAAGCAGGTTTCGAGCATCCAGAGTCCGGGGCTCACCCTCGATTACGACCGTTTTTGCTCCGATTCGGCGGTTGAGTTCGTCGACATGCAGATGAAACTTTTGCGAAAGCATATTTCGGGCGGACAGTGGGTGACGACCAACCTCTATCCTACCCCGCATTACCCGGTCATCGACATGGAACGCCTGTGCCGCGATATGGAGATGGTCGCCTTCGATAATTACCCCGTATGGGGCGACCAGGACGAACCGCTTCCCTATTTTTTTACGGCATATATCCTGAGCTATATCCGCGGCCTCAACGATCGGGGACGTTTCGCCGTTTTCGAGCAGTTCAGCGGATTCCAGGGCCACACCTGCCTCGGCTATTCGCCTCCCGACGATCAGGTGACGCTCTGGACCAATCAGGCGATCGCGCGCGGCGCGGACCATATCTATTATTTCCGCTGGCGCACGGCCGCATTCGGCCAGGAACAGCTCTGCTACGGAATCTTCGATCCCGATAATACGCCCACACCGCGGGCCGCGGCGATTGCGGAGAACATGAAGCGCCTCCTTCCGGATTTCTCGCACTTCGCATCCGAGCCCGTGATCTCGGAAGCATGTGTGGTATATGACAAAGACAACGCCCGCGTTCTGAAGGAGCAGTATCTCTCCAAAGGAATTTACCTGATGCCGGCCCCGTTTATGCAGGTCGGTTACGACCTCGAGATGGCGCGACATTTCGTTCCTTACGCGGTTTTTAACGTGAACGCCGACGTCAAGAGCGCGCGCAGCGTCGATTTCTCACGATATAAAATAATCAGCCTTCCTCTATACCAGATGGCCGACCCGGACTTCGTGGAGCGCCTCGAGTCGTGGGTGCGCCAGGGCGGTACGCTGGTCCTCGGCTGGAGGGCCGGTGCGCGTGACATGAAAAACCATGCCATACAGACCGAGCTTCCGGGCCTTTTCGCCGGCCTGGCGGGAGTGCGGATCAAGCGCTTCGAGTCGCTCAACGCGACCAGGGTCGGAATCCGAGTCGGGATCATCCCGGCGAAGGGCGAGGCGTGGGCGGAGATCGTGGAGCCGGTGACGGCGAAACCGATCGCCTGGTACCGCGACCGCAAAAAGCATTACAGGGGCGAGCCGTGCGTGACGGTGAACGAATACGGCCGGGGACGCGTCTATTATTTCGGCACCTCTCCCGATCCGATGGCGATTTTCTTTCTGTTCAGAAAGATCTTGAAAAAGGCGGGCCTTGCCCCGCGATTCAGGGGGATGGGGATTGAGGTGGTCAGCCGTGCAACCATCGACGGCGGAACCGTGGACGTGGTGCTGAACCATTCCGCTTCCAGCCGCTGGTTCGGTTTGCGTAGAATAGAGCCGTATGGTGTTCGTTTTATCGAAAGGCGTAAAAAATAAGAAAGCGAGGGGATTGTTTTCCCCCTCGCCATGATGCCGCGCCTTACCCGCCGTTCGACCCGTTGATTATTTGATGAACTGCTTCGATTTCAGGATGCAGATCACCGACTGGGAGATTTCCTCGGGGGTTACCCGGGCGACGTTGAAAGTGATATCATAGGACGAGGGATTTTTTGCGTCGAACTTGAGGTACTGGGTCAGGAAGTCGTGGCGCTCGCGGTCCTTGCGCTCCACCAGCCTCTCCGCCTCGAGCCGGTCCTTTATGCCGGCGGTTTCCATCATCTTCTGAATCCGATAGCTAACCGGTGCCACCAGCTTGATGTGAAGGCCGTACCTGAGCGAGCGTGTAATCATGACGCCGGCGCGCCCCACGATGATGGACCTGCCGTGAATCGAGAGGCTGCGGATCGTCTGAACCAGCTTCTGGTAAACCGAAACCTGCGGCGGGTAGTCGGTGAGCACCGACCTCCAGAATTCGCTGATCTCTTCCCTGCGCTTTGTGTCGATGGTTTCGCAGAGGGCCTCGGCAATGTTGTGATCCGCGCATATCTTGTCGATGAGCTCCTTGTCGTAGGACTTCCAGACGTCGGTGCTTTCGTATTTGTTCAGGGCCCGGGCGAGGGCGTCTGCGATCGCGACCGCGTTACAGCCGTACTCCCTCGAGATGGTGATAAAAGGCCTCGATTCCTGTTTCTCTACAAGTTTCGCCTTCTGGTTTTCCCAGAATTTCAATTGCTTCCTGATGGATTTTTCGAGTGTGGTTCCCTTGATGAAGCTGCTCATGTTATACCTCGTTATAATGGCAATTGTAAGAATACCGCGATCGGCGGATACTGTCCGGTTAAAACATTATAGTTCCACCGATTCCACTAAAAACTGAATACTATATAATAATCATATAAATACGTGGCCCAAAATTATAATTAGTTTTATATTAATCAATAATTTTCTTAACAAAATTGGCATTTATTTTCATAATTGATACCGGTCGATGTGGAAGCATAGGGATTTTCCCCGCCGCCGGCGGGGAAAATATGCTTCGCCATTCTGGAAAATCAAGGACGATCGCCTGAGGGAATTGATTATACTTTTCACAACTAATGTCGGAAGGTGTGGAAGCCGAAGGGTCTTCCCCGCCGCCAGCCGGGGAGACATTGTTGATATTTGGGAACTTGAATTCAACTTAAATATAATTCTTCAACAACTCCAGCACCGCCGCGTCGATCGAGCCGAATCGCTGCTTGAGATCCCTTTTTACAGCCTCCACCTGCGGGTCGGGCATGAAATCCGAAAGAAGCCGGTATATGCCAAGCCTCCGTCCTATGATAAAGCTTTCCCTCTCGTCTTCGCCCATTCCGAGATAGCGGTCGATTGTCGCGAGTATGCGCGTCCGGTCGCCGGGCATCGTTCCCTCGACGTCCTCGAGCAGGTTCATCATGTGGTCGCTGGCAACGGTGCTCGTGATATCGCCCAGGCTTTCGATAAAGAGGCGGATCTCCCGAACCTTGTCGTCCTCGGACAGGGGCGTCCATTCGTTGCGCGACATGATGTCGAACAGGGGCGTTCCGGGAAGGGGCACCGTGCTGCGAAGTCGTATGAAGGTCGGGTTGATGGCGCTGAGCACGCGCGCGGATTGGATCGCGTTTTCGCGGCTGTGTTCCGCTCCGCCGATTCCCGGCATGTAGTATTCCGAGAGATCGAAGCCCGCCTCCACGGCCTTTTGGCCGGCAAGTATCTGCTCTTCGGCCGTGACGCCCTTGAATATGAGGTCGAGCACCGGGTCGCAGCCGGACTCCATGCCGATATGGAGCCGCGTGAGGCCCGCCTCCCGAAGTTCCTTTAGCTCGGCGACGGTTTTCTTGCTGATGGTCTTCGCGCGCGCGTACGAAGTAATGCGCTCGATGAACGGAAACCTCGCCCTGAGATAGAGCAGAACCTCCACAAGGTCGGCGGTCTTCATGATGAGCGAGTTGGCATCTTGCAGAAAGACCGTGCGCATGCCGTAATGCATCCAGAAAGCGATCTGCCGGTAGTAGGATTCGGCAGTAGGGTCGTCACCATGCGCCTTGGCCACCACCGCTTCGCTCACGCGCCCGCCCAGTCCGAGCTGCGTGGAGGCATCGGCGAGCCTGAGCGCGATGGCGTGCATGCTGTCGATGTCTCTTTTGATCTCATCCACGCCCCGTCGTGAGAATTCGGTGTCGCGGTAGGTCGAGCAGAACGCGCAGCGGTTCCACGGACAGTTGCGCGTGATCCGAAGCAGAATGCTGTACGCCTCGCTGGGGGGCCTGATGGGCCCCATCTCGAATGAATGGCTCATGGTGTACCGATACCTGTTGTTGCATATGAGCGGGCCAGGCGCCCTTATGACAAGAAAACAAATCCGGCCGCATCCGGCTACCATAAAAAAAACTTGAAGCCGCCGCGGTTGGCGATAGCCCGTATAAAAAGAATTTGACACGAAAGGGGCCGAAGCGCCGTAATAAGCACTACTTCGGGCGAGGAGACGCATCAGATGGGCGATGAGATTAACGACCTGGTACGCCAGCGTATCGAGAAAATAGCGCAGTACAGGCAAAAGGGCATCAATCCTTATCCGCCGCGTTACCGGCGCACGCACGCCGCGGAGGAAGCGAAAAGCGAGTTCAGGGAGGATGAAAAACCACGGGTGAGCGTGGCCGGGAGGCTGCGCTCAAAACGGGTTATGGGCAAGGCCTCGTTCGCCCATCTCGAGGACCAGTCAGGCTCAATCCAGCTCTACGCCCGCAGGGACGATATCGGCGAGGAGAACTACGATCTGTTCAAGTCTCTCGACCTGGGCGACATTGTCGGCATTGAGGGCTTCGTCTTCAAGACCAACCAGGGGGAGGTCAGCATCCACGTCGAAAAGCTCACGCTGCTCGCCAAATGCATCCGCCCGCTCCCGTCGGTCAAGGAGAAGGACGGCGTGCTCTTCGATGAGTTCGCCGACCGGGAGATGCGCTACCGCCAGCGCTACGTGGACCTCATCGTCACGCCCAAGACGCGCCAGGACTTCATCATGCGAAGCCGGATAATCACCGGAATGCGCGAGTTCCTCACGCGCCGCGGTTATATCGAGGTCGAGACGCCGATGATGCAGGCCATACCCGGCGGCGCCGCCGCGCGTCCATTCAGCACGCACCATAACGCGCTGGACATCGATCTCTATCTTCGTATCGCACCCGAGCTGTATCTGAAGCGCCTTCTGGTGGGCGGGTTCGAGAAGGTGTTCGAACTCAACAGGAATTTCCGCAACGAGGGCATTTCCACCCGGCACAATCCCGAGTTCACCATGCTCGAACTCTACGAGGCGTACGCCGACTACGAGACGATGATGCACATCGCCGAGGAGATGGTATCAGAGCTGTCGGAGAAGCTTCTGGGATCCATGAAGCTGGAGTACCAGGGGTCGACACTCGACTTCACGCCGCCATGGCAGCGGGTGTCTTTCGTCGGTCTCATAAAAAAATATTCGGGGCTCGATTTCGCTTCCTTTGCGTCGGCCGACGAAGCGCGCAGCGCGGCCGAATCGATCGGCATCAGGGCGCCGGAAAAGATGGGCAAATGGGAAATAGCGGGCGAGGTCTTCGAGGAGAAGGTGGAGCCCAATCTGGTGCAGCCGGTATTCGTGACCGATTATCCGCGGGAACTCTCGCCCCTTTCCAAGGCGCGCGAGGACGATCCCGATTTCGTTGAACGCTTCGAATTGTTCATAGCCGGTCGCGAGATGTCGAACGCCTTCAGCGAGCTCAATGATCCCTTTGACCAGAAGTCCCGTTTCGAGGACCAGGTGCGCAAGAGGGAGGCCGGAGACGACGAGGCCCAGATGATGGACTACGATTACATCAACGCGCTCGAGTACGGCATGCCGCCGGCGGGCGGTATGGGCATAGGCATCGATAGACTGGTCATGCTTTTCGTGAACACGGCATCGATCAAGGACACGATCCTCTTTCCACTGCTTCGCCCTGAAGGGAAATAGAAGACGACCATGCCAGTTCACTATACCAGGGAGCGTTACGGCTGGAATCTCCACCGCTTTCTTTACGACTGGGTGCTTGCTTGGGCAGAGTCGCCCTTCGGCGCGATCGCGCTGTTCATCCTGGCCCTCGCCGAGTCGTCGTTTTTCCCGATCCCTCCCGACGTCCTGCTGATTGCGCTGGTTCTCGGTGCCCGTGAAAAAGCGTGGAGGTATGCGGCCATCTGCTCGATTGCCTCGATTATGGGCGGGATGTTGGGATATGCCATCGGTTATGCCCTCTGGTATACCGGCGGCGATTTTTCATCCATCGCAATGTTCTTTTTCGAGTATATTCCCGGTTTCACGGTTGACGAGTTCAACCGGGTGGCGGCGCTGTACGAGGAGTTCGGTTTCTGGATTGTCTTTACCGCCGGGTTTACCCCGCTTCCCTACAAGGTGATCACCATAACCGCGGGGGTAGCGAAGATAGACCTCGGGATCTTCGTCGTCGCGTCGCTGGTGAGCCGTTCGCTGCGATTTTTTCTTGTCGCTGGACTTATCTGGAAATTCGGCTCCCCGATAAGGGAATTCATCGAAAAGCGGTTCAATCTACTGGCGATAGTCTTCGTCGTACTTCTTGTCGGTGGATTTGCGGTGATTAAATACGCATTCTGATTGCCATGTCGAAGTCCTTGTCGACGTCGGCGAAGAGTATCTGGTCGTGTTTGTTGGGATAGGTGAGCAGTTCGTTGTGGTTGAGCTTCAGAATGAAGGGTATGCGGTGCGTGTATTTCCGCGCAATTGCGCCCAGCACGCCGAGGGTCGAAGCCACCGCGTTGCAGCCCCCTCGATAGCGAGCTTCACAATGTTCTCCGGTTCGAAATAAACCGGGTTCGGGGCGAACGACGCTCCGGCACTGTGTTCGATACCCTGGTCCACGGGGTGAATGGACAGATAGCCGGTACCCGCGAGGCGCCCGGTATTGTAGAGAAGCTGCATATTACGGAGCACCGCCGGATGGCGATCGGAGACGAGCATAATGCGCTCGACAAAATCGCTTACGGGCAGATGCAGGTGTTCGGCGGAAAATTTCGCCTTGTAGTTCAACAGGCCGTCAGCCTCGGGCCCGAGATATTTTTAACGGCCTGGATCATGTCCGCTTTCCTCCTTGATGAACTATTTGCACGGCCTTCACTTTTTTTTCGCCTGCGCGGCCACCGCCTCGGCGGCTTTGCGCGCGGCATCCTCATCGCCGAGGTAGTAATGCCGTATAGGCACGAGTTTTTCGTCGAGCTCGTAGACGAGGGGAATGCCGGTGGGAATGTTGAGTTCGGCGATCGCCCCGTCGCTCATGCCGTCGAGGTGCTTGACCAGCGCGCGCAGGCTGTTGCCGTGGGCGGCGATGATGACGCGCCTGCCGGAGAGCACCGACGGCCTGATGGCATCGTCCCAGAGAGGCATGAAACGCCGCACCGTATCGGCAAGGCACTCGCCCGCGGGGATCTCGCCGGGCGGAACATCGGCATAGCGCGGGTCGTGGCGCGGATGCCGCGGGTCGTTGCTGTCGAGGTGCGGCGGCGGGACGTCGTAACTTCTCCGCCAGAGGTGCACCTGCCCGTCGCCGTACTGTGCCGCGGTCTCGGCCTTGTTGAGTCCCTGCAGCGCCCCGTAGTGGCGTTCGTTCAGGCGCCACGATTTGGCGACGGGAATCCATAATAAATCCATCTCGTCGAGAACGATGTTCAGCGTCTGAATGGCCCGACGGAGCACCGAGGTGAACGCCTGATCGAAGATGAAGCCACCATCGCCTAACAGCGTGGCCGCGCTTCGGGCCTCAGCCACACCCTTTTCGGAAAGCCCCACATCGGTCCATCCGGTGAAACGGTTTTCCCTGTTCCAGTCGCTCTCTCCATGGCGAAGAAGAACAAGTTTATGCATCTCATACTCCCCCGGCCGCGCTTCCGCCGTCTGTATTGATAAATTATGCGGATCAAACATACGGGTACTGCCGCAAATCAGTATTTTTAAGAATAATCGGAGCGGAAGCTAAAAACAAGCAGAAAAGTAATTCCCGAAATTCCGACCGTATAAAGGCAGTCTGTAATTAATCGTGAATATAAATACCGGGGAGAACAGAAAAAATAGGGTTGTGGATTTTAGGATAATCATAAAGTATCATACCGCCCGAATTTTTAAAGCGGTGGGCATGGTAACATCGAAGTTTAAAGCCGGGTGTTGAAGCATCTTTTAGCAGGGAGTTATATGAAGGTATGAGTACGGAGATAGTGTTTCTGGACGCGGCAACAGTCGACTATGGTGACCTCGATTTCGCACCACTTGAAAAATTAGGGAGCCTGGCGAAGTACGACATCACCCGTCCCGAGGACATGCAGGCCAGGCTTCGGGGGGCGGCCGTGGCCGTCACCAACAAGTGCATATTCGACGAAGGGCTTATGCGGAATTGTCCGGATCTGCGACTTGTCGCGGTTACGGCGACCGGCTACAACAATATCGACATCGAGGCCGCCGCCCGTCAAGGAGTCGCCGTGGCGAACGTACCGGGCTATTCCACATCGTCGGTCGCGCAGTTCACCATGGCGTGCATGCTCGCGCTCGCCACGCGCCTTGTCGAGTACAGTGCGGCGGCCCGGGACGGAAGGTGGAGCCGTTCGACCATCTACACGCTGGGCACCTGGCCGACCTTCGAGCTTGAGGGGAAGATTCTCGGCATTATGGGGATGGGCTCCATCGGAAGCGAGGTAGCCCGTCTTGCCGGCGCCTTCGGTATGCGGATCATCGCGCTCGGACGCGATGGTGTGGGGTATACCGGCGGTTGGGAGCGCGTGGGCTTGCCCGAAATCGCCGAACGATCGGATGTTATATGCATACACCTGCCGCTGAGCCCCATGTCGCGGGGTATTATCAACGCCGATTTCCTGTCGCGCATGAAGCGAACGGCCTTTCTCATCAATATGGCGCGCGGGCCGATCGTCGACCAGGCGGCGCTGGATCTGGCGCTCCGGTCGGGGAGAATTGCCGGCGCGGCGCTTGACGTACTGGAACAGGAACCTCCGCCCGGGAACGAACCCCTGCTTTCAGCGCCCAACTGCATTATCACGCCGCACATCGCGTGGGCGAGCGTGGAATCGAGACGCCGCCTGATAGATGAGGTCGCGGCGAATATAGGGGCATTTTTACGCGGGGAGGCGCGCAACAGGGTGACCTGACCGGGGGATGGTCTCTTGTTTTCGTTGACAGCGGGCCGCGGTACGGTGTTCATGTACACGGTGTGGAGGTGGCGGTATGGAAGTTTTCGGCATTGTCGGTGCGGGGATCATGGGTAGCGACCTTGCGATATTTTTCGCGGAGTCGGGGTACCGCGTCATTCTGAATGATAGCGACGCGCACAGGCTTGATGCCGCCCGCGAGAAAATTCACGACCGCCTGACAGGGTACGAGAGAAAGGGCAGACTCGACGCAACGCGCATGGCCGAGCTTGAATCGCGTGTTGAGACCACGGGGAATCTGAAAGCGTTTATAGAGGCCGACATCATTATAGAGTGCGTCACCGAGGACCTCGGCATTAAGAAAGACGTATTCGCCGAACTGGACCGTATCTGCCGCCCGGGCGTTGTCCTCGCCTCGAACACCTCGTCGATGTCCATCACCGCAATCGCGGCGGCGACGAAACGGCCGGAGTCGGTCATCGGCTTGCATTTTATGAATCCGGTCAGGGCCATGCGTCTGGTCGAGATCATATGCGGGCTGGCCACCACGCGTGAGACCTTCGAAACGGCGAAACAGATAGTAAAAAAGGCCGGAAAGGAGTACGTTGAATCGCGCGATTATCCTGGTTTTATCGCGAACAGGATCCTGATGCCCATGATCAACGAGGCTATTTTCGCCCTGTACGAGGGCGCGGGGACCGTAGAGGCGATCGACAAGGTCATGAAGCTCGGGATGAACCAGCCGATGGGACCGCTCGAGCTCGCGGACATGGTGGGGCTCGATATCGTGCTGGCCATACTCGACGAGCTCTACAAAGGGTTTGGCGACACCAAGTACCGCCCGTGCCCGCTTTTAAAGAAATATGTGGCGGCGGGATACATGGGGAAAAAGTCGGGCAGGGGGTTTTATACCTATTGAGGCCGCATGCGGGGCGGAACTGGACGCTTGTATGAGATGTTGTCATACAACCATTATAATAATTATTGACAATTCTTCGCGCCTCATCAATTCATACCATCAACTCTGGCGGCGTCAACAATCGGAAACATCACGTGATCAACGACTATTTTCCAGCAGAGTATCGCGTTAAGAAAAGTATCGTCCGCAATGCGCGGGAGATCCTGCACTTCCTCTCGGTGGAACTGGGGGAGCGGACCCTGCGCCGTTATGAAAACCTCGAGGGCGCGGCGCGATTTATCCGCGAGAAGTTCGCGGCCGGAGGAAACCCAATAGTCGACGAGGATTACGAGGTTGAGGGATGCAGGGTGTCGAACATCCGGACCGAAATACCGGGAAGCGGTTCGCCCGAGGGGATCATAGTCATCGGGGCGCACTACGATACCATAGAGGACACTCCGGGGGCCGACGACAATGCCACGGGTATCGCCGGGCTCCTGGAGCTGTTCAGGCTCCTTTCACCATTCCGGTTTAAGCGAACGCTTCGTTTCGTCGCCTTTACGCTCGAGGAGCCGCCCCATTTCTCCGGCGACAACATGGGCAGCATGGTGTGCGCCCGCTGCGCAAGGGAGCGCGAGGACAATATAGAGTTGATGATCTGCCTCGAGATGCTCGGTTACGCAAACCGGCGATACGAACAGAATGTGCCGTTTCGGGACATGGCGAAGCATCTTCCCCGACGGGGTGATTTCCTCGCGGTCGTTTCGCTTCCGTCATCGGCGTCGTACGCCTACGCATGGAAACAGGTCTACAACCGGTTCGCCAGGCGCGATATCGTGGACATCGTCGGACCGTCGTCGATCCCGGGAATCAACCACTCCGACCACTATTCGTTCAACAGGCACGGGTATCCGGCAATAATGCTCACCGACACGGCGTTTTACCGGAACAAGAACTACCACACAGGCGAAGACACCTTCGACACCATCAATTTCAAGTTCCTTGCCGAGCACATCCTCAACAGCTTCAACACCATACGCGTCCTCGCCGACTGTGACGAGATCGTCCCGCCTCACTGCTGAGCGGCGCTTCCAGCCGAGGCCCTTTTCCCTATCACGCTTATCCTAATCTTAAGGGACTTCATGGTGAAGGCGGTAAAGCGGTCCGGGTGAGCCTTCATGAGGTCGAATTCGTACAGCGCGTCGTGGACGATCGGAGGGGGGATGGTAAGCTCCACCGCCGACGAGGCGCTGATCCGGCCCACGCCGCGGCATACATGACACTCGGGTTCCTTGCCGGAGCACAGCGGGCAGGTCATGCGGGAGGGGAGGTCTATGCGAACGACGATGCCGCTTTGCGATTCTCCCGGAGTTATGAAAACCTCAATGTCCTGGCCGAAATTGCGGAGGCGCTCCGTGCGGCGTATCCGCTTGTTGAGCATCCTGGTGCGAAGCAGGCCCTCGAGCGATACCGAATATTTGACGCGCTGTCGAGGGATGATTGCGAATGTCGGCCGGTCCGGCCTGCGCGTGGCGGAAAGGAGCCGGTCGTATTCGGTCCGCAGCGAGACGTCGATAAGGACCTTGTAGGCTCGAATGACGAGGTGGGTTTTGCGGCGCTGTTCCTCGCTGTCGAGTCCCGAAACATCCGGGTGAAAAAGCTTGATGAGCGCGCAGAAGGACGAGCGAATGGACGCCTTCTCCGCCGTGGGGGCGATGTTGAGGACCTCGTAAAAATTGATGAGGGATCCCCGATCGTCAAGAAAAGAAATGTTCATGGGCGCCGTTCGCTGTAAAACCTCTTTACAATCTTACCGGTTTTTACGACAAATGAAAGTATTTTTATGAAGCAGGCGGTCGATATCATCCTTTGCAGACCCGACGACCGGCGCGCCTGCAGCGCATGCTGCGGGGCCTTCAACCTGCGCGACATCTCTCGCGAATCCATTTCGGCGTTTCTGGAGAATGGGGCGGCGAGAGCGGGCCAGTGGCCGACTGGATGCGCAGGCGTGGTATCATCGCGCCCGAGAGACAAGTCCGCGCACATCTGCCCCTTCCAGGGCTATGCCGGCGAGGATAAATTGCCCGGCTGCCTCGTACATCCCTCTGTCGCGGGGGCCGACGGTCGCGAGCGCTCCTTCTACGGTATTGAAATCTGTGAGTCCTTTTTCTGCCCGGCGCACTTCTTGCTGGATACTACGGCTAAACGCCAGCTTCTTGAGCATGTCACCGACTGGTACCGCTACAGCATAGCCGTCGTCGATCCGCTCGGGTTTATCTGGATGATCGAGGAAGCGCGGAAATACGCGGATAGTTATACCGCGAATTCGTTTACAGAGGAGAAAACGGCCGCCGCTCTGAATGCGGCGCTGGGGGTGCATGCCGTATTTATGAACGGCCTGGAAGGTGCGCTCTTTCAGTACTCCCAGTCGGAGTACCTGCTCAACTACCACCGGTTTTCGCCGGGCTCCGGTTCGCCGCAGACGGAAAAACACCGCCGGGCGATTCGGGAAACCCTTCTAAGACTTCTTGCCTGAATCGAGTCCCCTGACGATATCGACCACCTCGCGCACGCGCTGGGAGGCGTTCTTCTCCATCACGAGAATGTCGTTGCCGGACTGTACCACCACGACGTTCGACAGGCCGACAACGGCAATACGCTTTGTCTCGGCGAAAACCGAGCAATCGCGGGCGCCGACAAAGATCGCCCGCTTGCCGGAGGGGCTGCGGTTGCCCTCACCGTCCGGCCGCAGGATGTCGTCGATGGAGTTCCAGCTTCCGAGGTCGCCCCAGCCGAAATCGCCTGGTACCACCACGCGCTTGCGCGCCTTCTCCATGATGCCGTAGTCGATTGAAATAGACTCAATGGAACCGAATATGCGCTCCTTGACCGCCCAGGCGTCGCCCCGGCTGGAGTCAACCACGCCCGCGCCGAGAGCGCCCAGCGGAGCGAAGGCCTCGTAATGGCGCGGCAGCAGATGCTTGAATTCATCCATTATAACCGAGGTCTTCCACGCGTATATGCCGCTGTTCCAGTAATAGGTCCCTTCAGCAAAATAGCGCTCCGCCGTTTCGAGGTCGGGCTTTTCCACGAAGCTTTCGATGGCGAAGGCATCGCCTTTGCCGGGCACGGCCTTGATATAGCCGTAGCCGGTCTCTGGATAGAGCGGTTTGATGCCGATGGTCGCCAGGTTTCCCTTTTCCGCTTCCGTAACGACTTTCCTTAATACGGCGGCGAATTCAACCGGGTTTCTGATATAATGATCGGCGGGGAGCACGATCATGATGCAGTCACTGTAAATTTTTGACAGATATATGGCGGCGTAGAGGACGGCGGGCGCGGTGTTGCGCGGTCTGGGTTCGGAGAGCACCGTACCCTTCATGCCGATCCTTTCGAGCTCGCCGTAAGAGGCGTTCTCGTAGCACCGGGCCGTAACGATGACGCAGGACTCGGGCTTGAGCGGCAGAAGGCGCTTTATGGTCTGCTCGAGGAGCGTACCGTCCCCCGATAGGTCGTGAAACTGCTTGGGTTTTTCCTCCCTGCTGAGGGGCCACAACCGCGTTCCGGCCCCTCCCGCCATGATCACAGGGACGACCTTCATGGTATTTTCGCTCATCGCATCACCCTAAAAGATATTTGACGTAATGCCGGCCCCTTGCGTATACTCACAGCCGATTGTCAGTAACGGGTCGGCGTCGAATGGTGGATTGGTCTTCACCGCACGGTCCATAACCGACACGTTCATGGGATTAATCAAGCCAAAATATTCGGATACGAGACAATGCGAAAATCACAGAATGTCTCCCGCGCATGGCTCGTATCCGTCATGACGCTCGTGCTTGCGGGTTCATTGTCGACAGACGCACTCGCCCAGCGGACGAAAACCAGCCAGCGCGCGGGAGAGCAGCGCAAGGCCGAGACGGGGCTGAAGGACAACCGGTATTTTTTTTATTTCATCGATTCCTCCATCTCCAATCTTGGCACCGACGAGGAGAGGAAGCTGTTCCGCGAGGCAATACAGCGGGACATCCTGGCACAGCTTCTGTACATGAAATTCCTGTTCAAGGAATCATACGGCGAGATCCGCAAATCGCAGCGAATCCTCATCGATCTCTACGGTAAAACGCTGTCGCGCGATATCGGGGTGGCCGGCGACCTTCTCAACGGCTTCGCCCCGCGGGTGATCGAGCTTAAAGACAGGCGGGCCAGGAGCTATCTCCATCTCGGTTACCGCGATATGAAAAATGCGCAGACGGCCATGCTGATCGGGGACAATATCACCGAGAAGCTCTATTCGATGCGGCTCTACCAGTACGTCAGGGCCATCAAGCTCGCCAAGCACGCCAAGCGATACGCCTTTTTCGCGCTAATCGAGATATCGACTCCGCGCGAGGAGAGGAGGCCGGTGAACAATTACAGCTTCGAGGAGATAGAGGATAGGTTGGTGAAAATCGGGCCGGATGAAAGCCGCGAGCGTCACCTGCTCATCCACTGGGACAACTATTACCGCGCGAAAACGGCGAAATCCTTTTACGACGAGATATGGGATAACCCCGCGCTGCAGGAGCTCGAGGACTATAAGAGCTATCTTTCACGGAAGGAGTATATTGAAGAAGGAGATTAGGCCTGTCGCCCGGCAGGTGGATACGCAAATCTCCATGCTAAGGGCGGAGTCATGAGCGATACGCCCGGTTCATGCGGGGATTATATTGAGGGGTCGATGATGAGGCATACAAATATGAAGGTGAGTAAAGTCTTGATCATGCTGTCACTCTTCGCACTGTGCTGCATGAGAGGGGAAGGCGAGGCGAGCAGGCTGCCGGAGATTGGTTTCTATTCTTCCCCGGAAACCGCGATACAGTCCCTCGAGAAGGAGGGAATCGGCTACCGGGAACATTTCATGCTCGGCGTAGCCTACAAGAAGAAGAAAAACTACAAAAAGGCCCTGTTTCATTTCAGCAACGGCTGTTTTTCCCGAGAGCGGGACTACCGGTTGCGCCTCTTCGCGCACCCGGTATACGCCTTCGTAAAATCGTATAACATTAAATCTGAATACTATGCCGACGCGGTGGCGGAGATAGCCGATATCTTTTTCCTGTACCGGGAATTCGACCATGTGACGAAATTCGTTGACCTGCTTAAAAACGATGGAAGCGCCATGTACCGCGACGCCCTGCTTCTGAAGTCGCGTGCTCTCTCCGAGCTTGGCCGCGACGACGAGGCACTCCGGACGGTCGAGGACCTTCTTAAATCATACCGGGACCCCGAATCGCGCGCCGTGGCCATGATACGGAGAGCGTCACTTCGCGAGAAGGGTAACGATTTCGACGGAGCGGTGAAGGACTATGCCGGGGTGATTGTGCTGGACGAATCGAGTTGGCAGTCGGCGATCGCCGCGGGAAGGCTCGTTGATATCAAGGGGCGGCTGGAGAACCCGCCCTCCGACGAAACCCTCGTGACGCTCTCCGGGGCGCTGTGCCGCCACAAACGGCATGATGAGGCTCTTCCAATACTGAAAAACCTCGCAGCGGAATCGAAGGACGACGCGATACGCATGCGTTCAATACGCCTTCTGGCCCGCGCCTATGCCGGCTTGAACAGGATTAAGGAAGCGGAGGCCCTTGTGCGGGCTTTTGACCCGGCGAAACAGGTTGAAATTCGTCTCGCCGCCGCAGACGAGCTATGGAGCGGAAACAAAAAGGGCGCCGCCGTCGAAATATACCGTACAATTGCAACTGACGCGCCGAAAGAGACGGCAAAACACGCCCTGCGGCGAATCGCGGTCTTTACATCGGATAATCGTTCGGCGGGATTCGAAAAGAACCTGCTGGATTTCAAGGAGCGATATCCGGACGACGCGTTCGCCGAATACTGCCTGTGGACGCTTGGAAGGGAGGCGCTTAAAAAAAAGGATAGCAAGGCCGCGGAGGAATATTATACGGAGGCGCTCGGGAAATATCCCGACGGCGAGAACGCGGACCGCATGAAGTTCTGGCTGCTCCGGTTCAACGAAGACAGCGGTAAAAAGGACGAGGCGGAGCGTCTGTTTCGTGACCTCGTGGCGAACAATCCCGATTCGACGCTTACCTGGGCGCTGATGGAACGTAAGGCGGGAGGGTACCGGGCCGAGGCGCTCGCCGCCGACTTCGGCCGGGCGCTGGCGGAAGGCAGGCGCGCCGAGTATCTCTTCTGCCACGCGATGCTTTTTCTCATGGAAAAAGACATAAAGAAGCGAAATGCGCGCCTCGAGAAAATACCCTCGGACGAGAAAAAATCATGGGAAATCCTCGAGCGTGACATCGGAAAGCCGCAATTCAGTTCACGATACTCGAGCACTATGAAGGCCTTCGATCGATATTTCGCCGTTGGCCACGTTGGCGGGATAAACAGGGAGCTTTCGCTGCTCAACGGCGAACCCGACGCCCAGGAGGATAGATCCGTCGCTCTCGCGTATTTCGGCGAACGGTATGGTCATTATTATTTTTCACTGTTCAGCACGCTCGAGATCATGCGCGCGCGAAAATTGCGGGAAAACATCTCCCTGATGCCCGAGTCCCTGCTGAAGCGCCTCCTCCCGACTCCATTTAATGAGTGCGTGGAAGAATCGGCGAAAACGTTCAAGGTCGACTCCAATGCCGTCTATGCCGTCATGAAGGCGGAGTCGCTCTTCCATCCAAGGGCGATGTCCTCCGCCGGCGCGGTGGGGCTTATGCAGATCATGCCGGCGACGGCCCGGGGGATTGCGCGCTGGCTCGGTGTTCCCGAGTACGACCTTAAAGACCCCTGCACGTCCATACGCTTCGGGACACGATATATCGCCGGCCTGCTTTCCATGTTCAATGGTAACTTCGACTTGGTTGTCGCAGGGTACAACGCGGGAGCGGGAAATGTGCAGAAATGGCGGGCCAGAATGCCGGGAGAAGACCCTGATTATTTTACGGAATTCATTCCATTCGGCGAGACGCGCTATTACGTGGTGCGGACCAGAAAGTTCCTCATTCAGTATGGAATCATAAACCAGCGGCGGTGATCGCCCGCCTTATGGAGGGAGCGGCAAATCAGGGGATTGCATCGGCAGGCGGCCGTGCACATGCGGATGTTGGAATGTTTTCGGCGGGCCTGTAAATAGTTGCCCCCGGGCAGGTTCGGGCTTGCACTTAAGGGACATGCCCATGATAAGAGTATGTGCGGGACGCGGCATTACTGATAGCGGTTATGTAAAACCGGGCGAATCGATAAATCCGGGACTTGCAACTGGTTAAATGTATTTCCGAATGCAATGGAGGCGGTTATGAAAAGAATACTCATTTTCACGCTGATTATACTGGCCGGTTCCTTACCGGCGGCGGCACAGCAAAACATAGGAAGGATCGTCTCGATAGTGGGCGATGTCGATATCACCACCGTAACCGGGGGCGTAAAGTTCGTCCCGCAGATAGGGGTGACGATCACCGATGACCACCGGATTCGTACCGGTAACCGCTCGTATGCCGAGCTCCTCCTCAACGACGGAAGCAAGCTTTTCGTACGCGAGGTGACGGTGCTCAACCTGTCCGGTCTCAAGATGGCCGAAACCGATCCGCCCACGCGCATACAGGTGGTCACCGGCAAGCTCCGTATCACCATGAAGAAGACGTTCAGGAGCCGCTCGCTCGTGCTCAGGACCCCGACGGCGGTGGCCGGCGTAAGGGGAACGGACTTCGGCGTGGTTGTGGGCCGTCAGGAGACGAAGCTCGTCGTTTTCGAGGGACAGGTGGAGGTGGCGAGCTCGAATAAGGACGTCATAAAGGCCTGGGTGGTCAAGGAACGGGAAGAGGTGAGCGTTAAGAAGGATGTCCCTCCAACCGCTCCGCGGGTGGTTCCCGGTGAAATATTGAAGTCCTGGTTTGATTATTATGATATCGATGAGCGCAGCAGGATCATCATCCGGAACAAGCGGGACGAGGGGTTCCTTGACGGTGTTTTGAGAAAAAAGGATTTTTGACCGATCGATGCGATGATTCGAGCCTTTGCCGCTGCGACGCTCTTCCTGGCGTTTTTTCTTCATACCGGTTGCGGGAGCGGCGGAACCCAGCTGAAGAAAGACGACCGGCAGAAAATACGCGAGACGGCCGCGCGCTGCGAAAGCGCGAGCTGGCAGGTGCGGCAAAGCGCGGTGAAGGATCTGGCGTCCTACCAGGTCCGTGAGGCGGAGGAGATCCTTATAAGGGCTCTCGACGACAGCCACACCCTGGTGAGGGTTGAAGCGCTGAGGGGCCTCGAAAATACGGATAATAAAAAGGCGCGCCGGCGGATACGTGCGCTCGCCGAGTACGAGCAGAACAATAGCGTACGCTGGCAGGCGATAAGGGTTTTACGGGGGTTTCGTGACGCGAGAGACGCGGTCGTGTTCGCGAAAGGGCTTTCGAGCGACGACTGGCTCCTCCGCGAGGAAAGCATTAAGGGACTTCTCTCAATAGAGGACTTCGCCATCAAGTATGTCTCGGTGCCCTACGTGCTTCAGGCGCTGGCAGACCCCAGCATGAACGTGAGGGTGGCGGCCATTGAGAATCTTTCGGTGCAGGATGAGCGGATTTACAGGGCCCTTGCCGCGATGCTCGATGATGAAGCGATAACGAAGCACACGCTGCTGAGGGCCCTGCTGAAGGGCCTTAACGGATATAAGCTCGACGGACTCACCATGAAACGGGTGACTGCGCTACTCGTACACCAGAACGCGGAGATACGAGTCCTCTCGCTGAGACTTCTGAAGCGTGATCGGGAATTGAAAAAGAACGACGACTGAGCTATTTCTCTTTTTCCTTCGACGTGTATATCCTGTTCTGTGCGTCCACAACGTCCTTTTTGTAGCGATCGGGCAACGGCTCCTTCGCCAGCTCGTAGTATTTGAAACAAGATTCCTTGACCCGACGATAGTAATAAATGGAGTCCACCGGCTTGGCGCGCTCGAACAAATCGTTGGCTTTATTGATGCCGAACGCCCCGTTGGATACGAGGAGCTCCGCGGTGGGATCGGTCTTTTCACCCTTGAGCGAAAGCTTTACGTTTGTCCTAACGTGCTGCTTTATGATTTCGCGGTGAAGGGCTTCCGTGTCATCCTTGAATTTCTGCGCGAGTTTCATTCCGACGGCACGAATGTCCTTGTCGTTTTTCGTATAGAGATTGGCGGATTCCACCAGGCTTCCCCTGAAATAGTACGAAGTCGCCTCCGCGTAGTCGTTAACGAGCCGGTCGAACTCGGCCTCGCCACCGCCGAAATTGATTATCGCGGTGTGCAGCAGCTTTATGTTTTTGAAGTTGTCGTAGCTCAGCCGCTGAATCACATGTAGCGGGTTATACAGCGGATTGAATTCCTTTGCCGGCTCGGCCTGCTGCGCGCTGAGCGCAGCCGCGAAAACCGTTAAGAAGATGAGTACGCCGACGATTCGCCATCCCTTTGCCATTTTTCGCTCCATCCCCCATGCGTCGTTTTAAGCCGGTATCCGGCACAATAAATGCCGACCTGGCCGGTAGTATGACCGGATATCCGCACCGGCGCCAGCACAACGCCGGGATCGCGGAGGCCGTTATCCCGGATTATGCAGCAATTCCATTTACGCGGAATCATAAAGTATAATTTAATAAAGTCAAGTAAAATGTTCGATATCCCGGCGGGGGATCCGGCCGGAATAAGTGGGCCCGTTCAGTCCGTACCCGATTAGCGGCACGAGCTACAGGCGCCCGGGCGGGAGGGTACGCAACCGCTGCAATCACCTCCCCCCGAGCCGGAACCACTGAACATGGAAAAGAGTTTTTCGGTCCTTGGAGAACCGCAACGGGAGCAGACCGGCGGCGAGAAATCACCCATCCTTCGCAATTCGCTCGTTATAGTCACGCATTCAACGCATTTAAATTCATAGACAGGCATCATTCTCTCCCAAAAGGGGCCCATAGAATATCCTGCCGTTAAATAAGACGTTTTTAAACGCCTTACGCATTACGACTCCGTTATTATCGATAATAGAATCGTTGTAAAGCCCGGATAAGGGATGGTTCCCCCAACAATGTAATGACTCTATTTCAATGTAGCTGAAATGCTTGATGGGTGTCAATTTTTAATGTATAAAGCGCCCCGAAATCCTCCGAGGGTAAATTTAATTATTGCAAGTGGGCGCGCCGGCGCTATCGTATAGCAAATCCGCGCATACGGCCCCCGGCCGTTCCGGTTAATATTACAGGCAAATGGTGACATGCAGCGATGAACATACTCCTCACGAACGATGATGGTATTCATTCGGATGGGCTGGCTGCGCTCTGCGACGCGCTCTCCGAGAAGCACGGGGTGTATATAATAGCGCCGAACGGGGAGAGAAGTGCGTGTTCGAACGCGATAACGGTACGTAACGACTTGGGAGTGGAGAAGCTCTCCGAGGGGCGCTACGCCCTGGACGGCTTTCCGGCCGATTGCGTGAACGTAGGGCTGCACGGCGGAATCATCCCGTCGATCGACCTGGTTATTTCCGGCATCAATCACGGCCCCAACCTCGGCGATGACGTTTATTTTTCAGGAACGACGGCCGGCGCGAGGACGGCGTTCATCTTCGGGGTTTCCGGAATCGCGATCTCGCTCGATTGTTTCGGGTCCTCGGACTATTTCGGCGAGGCGGCAGGCTTTATGGCGGCGTACCTTGAAGAGTACCGGAAGCTTGCCGAACTCGGACCGTTGTTTCTCAATATTAATTATCCCGACCTGGCCAATACGCGCATCGCAGGGGTTCGCTATACGATGCTTGCAAAGCGCCATTACCGCGATTCGTACAGCATTACGGGAAGCGACGGGAACGTTATACGCATGCGCCTGACGGGAAGGATTGAAAGCGATGAACTGGAGGGCAGCGACGCGATGGAGCTTCGAAATGGATACATTTCGATAACACCGCTCCATCTCGACTGCACCGACCATTCTTTCATCAGGCGGCTTTCGGGACAGGGTGTTCATGGCTGACATAGGGCTCGATAGCAAGATAAAGAGGTTTCTGGCGGCCGCGCTAAGTAAAAGCGTGATGAATGACTACCGGAACGCATTGGAGGACCTCAGGGCGGCGGAGGCCCTCGACCGGGACAACCCCGAGGTTCTTTACAACCTCGGCATCTGTTATGCGCGCACCGGCCTGTATAAAAGCGCTGCCGAGTACTTCAGGCGGGTTATCGACCTTCCGCTTGCGTTCGTGGATATCAATACCGTACGCAAGCTTCTCGCCTACTGCGCCATAATGTACGGTGAGTATGCCGAGGCGGAGCGGCTTCTCGAAACAAGCCTCGGAATTTCGCCCAGGGACGCCGCCGCTCTCAATATGAGGGGATACTGCCGGGAAAAAACGGGACGATACACCGAAGCGATTGAGTCGTACCGCGAGATAATCGGCATTGATCCGCGCAACTGGAACGCCCACAACTCTCTGGCCTTCCTGATCGCCGAAAGCGGAGGCGACCTCGCCGAGGCCGCCGGGCATGCGTCGATTGCGCTGAAGGCGAAACCAGCTCATCCCGCCTATCTTGACACGATGGGCTATGTCTATATGAAGCGGGGTCAGGCCAGGGCGGCCAAGGATCATTATAAAAAGGCGCTTGCCCAGATGCCCGAATCGGCGGAGATCAAGGCCCACATCGCCGAACTCCTGGGCACCCGCCCCGGGAAACGCGGGTAAGGGCGTTTTCAGGCTTATTTTTCTCTTTTTTTAAGCTCCGATTTTTATAAAATATTCTACAAAATTATTATAAAATGCCGATGGTATAATAGAAGTACTCCACGGAAGGAGGTGCTGAAATGGATGTCACATCGGTAATCCCCGGCTTCCCCTCGGTGCGATCCGCCGCGATCGATGAGAGAATGCTCGCCGTTAACGCGAGGGCCGCTTCAGGACTGAGGACCGAGGCGCCACATTTCGATTACGACAAGGTGATGATGGACCTTGATGAGGTGAGAAATTTCCTCTACATGCTCATCGGCGCCGAGATACAGGTAAAACAGGACGAGCGGATCGGTGCTAACGTTGACCGCATGGTGTAGCGGCTATAAAGTCGGGACATGTGTTTATAACCGGAAGAGCACGGCGGCGCCGTGCTCTTCGGCCGTATGGGCGGCGGGAACCGGCCGTCTCCGATAACCGGCGAAAAGTTGTTGACTTATAATTAGCGTACTTATTTTGTATTTATCTATAAAAATATTCTTAGAGCAGTTTCGCGGCTTTGAAGTGCCGATTTTTTACCGTAACAAAAATAATATTATTGTTCTAATTGACATTTGTCGCGTGATGTCGTTATATATCTAATCGATGCCGGAGTGATGAATAATATTATTGGTAAATTTGACTATTAAAATATTATGTTAATTATCGATATTTATGGGGATTTTTTCGATAAATGTGCGCATATTGACATACTTGCTACGATAAGGTAAGAGTGGTGCATTTTGGTAAAACGACATGGTTTTCCCGTCGTCAACAGGGTGGTCGATCGGGCATCTTTCGGACATTATACGCGTCAATTTAAAATGAGCAGAGAGATACAGGAGAGGGCTGACCTTATCATGCAAGAGCTCCGGGAGGCGCTGGTGCCCATTCGGAACGAGATGAAGAGGATCAGGCAGCGCCAGGGGTATGGCGAAAACGGGCCCGGGGGCGAATGAAATTTTCGGTGAAGGAGCAGTGAGATGCCTGCGAAAGGTCAGAAAAGAAAACAGCAGATAATCGATACGGCGAAGGATATGTTCATCCATAACGGGTTCCAGAGCACTCATATCGGACAGGTGTGCGAAAAGCTCAACATCGCCCGGGGGACCGTGTACCAGTATTTTGGCAACAAGCGTGAAATTCTCTACGCGATACTCGAGTCGGTTGAGGAAAACATTGATGATATACTCGATCCGGACGACCTGAAGGATTTTTTGAGGACGAATCCGGTGCAGAAATCGGTGCTCAAGTTCGTCACGGAACGTATATTCGGCTGCATCAACGTGATCATGAGTGAGCCCATCGTCATAAAGCTGATCTTCAAGGACATTGTTGGCATTGACGAGGAAGTGGTGCAGCGGGTCGAAAAGTTTCTGGAGTATGTCACCAAGGTCGTTACGCGCGACATTGATGAGATCAAGAAGAAAGGTGTGTACAAGAAGACCATCAATCCCGAGCTGACGGCGCTTATGCTCATCGGCGCGGTCATGTATGTGGTCTATGATTTCGACAGAAAAAAAGCGAACGTTCTCGAAAAGGACGTGCTGGATGCCGTTGTGGCGAATTACCTCTACGGCGTGATAAAATAGGCCCCGGCGCGTTTCAGCGGCATAAGGCCCGGGATCGTGTCCCGGGTTTTCTTATTTATTGACAAAAATACGGCGTGCAATTCAATACACCCATGGTCCGCCCTCGGGAATAACGGCCGGCTGACCGCCGAAGAATCCCATGAGAAATAAGGCTTTACCGATACTATGTGCACTTGCCGCGGCCATGCTCGTCACGACCGTTCAGGCGGCCGGCGAACGGACCGCCGCCTCGCTGCATTCTGCGATACTGCGCGGTGCGCATGACGAGCATGAGCGAGCAATGCGCTACATAGAAACGAAAAGGCCCGGGGATCTCCTCCCGCTCCTAAAAGAAACCGTGCTTAATGATGGAGATATGGAGTATAAAGGGCGCGCGATCGACGCCCTCTCCCGATATCCGTTCAGAAACGTATCACCCCTGTGGATGGACCTGCTGCGGCAGAGCAGGTCGTTCCCCGTTAAAAAAAGAATCATCGACATTATGGCCGCTTCGGACGACCGGCGAGTCGTGACCGCGCTCGTTGAGGAACTCGCCAGCCCCTTCTCGACGGTGCGGGAAAGCGCTATAAAGGCGCTCTCAAAGATGGGCGATGACCGTATGTTCCCCTACATCCTCAATATGGCCCAGGACCCCGATCCGATTTACCGTGTTTACGCGCTGGAGGCGATATATCACCTGTACGACCGCCGGGTAGGGTATCTGCTGAGAGACATGCTGAAAGATGATAATAAGTCGGTCCGTTATTACGCGCTTAAATGTATCGAGCGCAATAACCTCGTCGAGAATATACCGATCGTACGGACGCTCGCGCTTTCAGATCAGAATTGGGAAGTGCGCATAAAATCGATCGAGCTTATACGATATTTTCGCGACACAGGCTCGATCTATGTGCTGCTGCGCGCCCTCACCGACACAAACAGGGATATCCGCCTTGCGGCCGCCCAGGCGCTTTTGGAATTCCGGTCCCCGGCCACCGCGTCCGCCGTTTCGGCTCAGCTCGCGGTCGAGGACGACGACGCAATAAAGGAACTGCTGATCGACACACTCATCGCCACCCGCAACGGAGGCGGCTTCAGGGGACTCGATCGGGTGCTTTCATCGGATACGAACGTATCACTACGAATCAGGGGTGCGTTAGCCTGCGGCGATATAGGAGACGCCCGTGCGATCGGCCTGCTGATGTCGGCGCTGAGCGATGCCGATTACCGCGTGAGGGCCGAAGCCTGCAATTCGCTCGCCGCATTCAGGGGCGCCCGGGCGATAACCGTCAAACTACAGGAGGTTGTCTGCACCGAGACGAGCCTTTACGTGAGGCTCGCGGCGTTATATGCGCTGGTGCGTATAGGCGACAGGGCCTCGACGCTTCCGCTCTTCGACCAGTACGTGGTTGAGACCGATCCGGTCTTCAGGGAAAAACTTCGCCATGCCGTACGCGGATTCATGACGAGGTAAAGCGCCATGAAGATCGCGCTTGCACAGACCAATCCAGTGATTGCCGACATCGAGGGAAACCGCGCTAAGCTGGTATCCTGTGTCGAGCGGGCGAAACGTCTGGGTGCGGAGCTGGTCGTTTTCCCGGAGATGGCGACTATCGGTTACCCGCCGATGGATCTCCTCGAGAACCATATACTGATCGACGACAACCTCGCGTCGCTTGAGGCCGTCGCGAGGGCCTGCACCGGGATCGCCGCAGTATGCGGATATGTCGATTTCGACCGCGATAACAGCCCGATGCTCTTCAACTCCGCGGCGTTTCTGGCCGATGGGCGCATAATTTCGCGCCATCATAAAACCCTTCTTCCCACATACGATGTCTTTGACGAGATGCGCTACTTTTCGCCCGCGCGTCGGCAGGAACCTGTTTTCTACCGCGGTCGATCGATCGGCATCACCATCTGCGAGGACATCTGGAACGATCTCGATTACGACGACGCTTCGCCGGCCATGAGGCGATATC
The DNA here is from genome assembly GCA_035477215.1 of Spirochaetota bacterium. Classification (NCBI taxonomy): domain Bacteria; kingdom Pseudomonadati; phylum Spirochaetota; species Spirochaetota bacterium. The sequence goes on from DATIKU010000018.1 coordinate 99,876, forward strand.
ACATCGATCCGGTGAAAAGCCTGGTCGACCGCGGGATCGATCTGCTTATTTCGATAAATGCCTCGCCATATGTGCGGGGAAAGAACTCCGTCAAGTGGGCCATGATTTCCGCCATCGCGCGCAAGAACTCCGTTCCTGTGGTGTACGTCAACCAGGCCGGCGGGAATGACAGCCTGATATTCGACGGTAACAGCTTTATGGTCGACGCGCACGGCGTGTTCGCGGTCAGGGCCGCGCGCTTCGCGGAGGACCTTGTCGTTGTTGATGATGCTTCTGCCGGGACGGGGCCGTTCCCGATGGAAGACGAACTTGAGGACATCAGGCTGGCGCTGGTTCTGGGGCTTCGGGATTACGTCAGCAAGTGCGGTTTTAACAGTATTATCGTGGGGCTTTCGGGAGGAATCGATTCAGCTCTTACCGCGGCACTTGCGGTCCAGGCGCTCGGAAGCGAAAACGTAATGGGAATCACCATGCCCTCGCCGTTTTCGTCACAGGGCAGCGTCGACGATTCGGTCGAGCTCGCGGCGAAGCTCGGTTTTCGCGTGGAGACCATCCCCATCAGCGGACTCTACGGGGCCTACAAAGACCTACTCTCTGTAATCTTCGCCGGATGGCCGGAGGATGTGACCGAGGAGAACATCCAGGCGCGGATTCGGGGGAACATCCTCATGGCGGCAAGCAACAAGTTCGGGAGCCTTCTGCTCACGACCGGGAACAAGTCCGAGCTCGCCATGGGCTATTGCACGCTGTACGGCGACATGTCGGGAGGGCTTGCGGTACTTTCAGACCTTCCGAAGACGCTGGTGTATCGGCTCGCGGAACACATCAATCGCGCCGGCGAGGTGATTCCCCGTGCCAGTATCGAGAAGGCACCCTCGGCCGAGCTTCGCGAAAACCAGAAAGACGAGGACAGCCTGCCGCCGTACAGCCTGCTCGACGGTATTCTCGAGCGCTATATAGAACTCGCCATGTCAGCGGACGAAATCATCGCCGATGGCTTTCCGGCAAAGCTTGTTCGCGATATTTTAATAAAGGTTGACCGCAACGAGTATAAGCGGCGCCAGGCCCCGCCGGGGCTAAAGGTGACCACCAAGGCTTTCGGCATCGGCCGGCGAATCCCAATGGCGCAGCGCTTCCATCATTAAAGACAAAGCCCCCTTGCGGGGGCCCCGCTGAGTCCTTTTTATGAGAGCCGTTTTTCGAGCGCACGATACTCGTCCCAGATTTACTGCGCGACGAACAGGTCGAAACAGCGGTCAATGCCCATTTTGAACGCCGAGATTTTAACGGTATCCCGGCCGGAGAAACCCGCCGTTTTCGTCCCGGCGGAACCAGTGGGCAAATAAGGCGGGTGCTGGTATAACGCAAAACGGCTGACATCGGATAAGGACCAAAACCGGAAATCTTTAAATACCTATGGTGCGCGCCCCTTCGTGTTTAAGAAAAAAACCGGTTCGACGCTATAAAAAGCGCTCGAAGCGGTCTTTCTTCGCCTTGCAGACGGGACATGATTCGGGGGGATTGTCGCGTGCGCAGAGGTATCCGCACACCTTGCAGCGCCACACGGGATAAGGAAGCGTTCCGGGTGCAACGGTTTCGGATTTTTTACCGACGGCGCGCCCGCGTTCTTCTTCCGCCGGACGGCGCTCGGGTATGGGACGGACGGCGCGTTTTCCGCTCTGCACTTTCTGCGTGACATACAGGCCGCAGTAACAGGCGTCATGGTCGTCCAGATCGGGATCGCGGTAGTCGCAGGGGCAGATGATATCGAGATCCTCGGACCTCACTCCCGACGCCAGCCGGCAGGGACAGGCCCAGTATCCGTACCGCCGTTCGTTTAAAAGGAGTCCCTCGATGAGCTCCAGGGTAAACGCGACCTCGGGGTTGAGATGATAGCCGCCGGCCTCGGCCTCGGCGAAGAGCCGCCGGTACAGGTTTTCGATCTCGTCCCGGCCGATTCCGCCGCCGCTCATAGGCCGATCTCCTTCATTATTTTTTCTTCGTCGAAGCCCACGATGCAGCGGTCGTTGTCGATGACGATGGTCGGGAACGAGCCCTGGGGGTTCCAGCGGCGTATCTCATCCTTGACGGCGGCGTTCGCCTCGCGGGGCAGCTGGTCCACGTACACATACTCGTAGGCGACGCCGAGCTCATCCAGGAGCCCCCTCGCCTTCTTGCACCAGACGCATGTGCTGAGGGCATACAGTACGATGGTTCCTTTTCCCTTCCCTTCGACGCGGTTCATAAGTGCCATGAAAGCGTTTCTCCTCTCGCTGGTCTCTATGTAAAGTATAGATTCCGCTTCGGGACCCTGTCAAATTATTATTCTCCGATAGATCGGGGATGGGCCTTTTGCCGTGTTTTAAAATGGTATGGACGGCGAAATATAATTTGATTATTTTTAATCGATGGCGACTGAGTATCGAAGTCGGTTTTTAGAGTGGTATTCGCCGGCGTGCGGTTACCTATCTGGCAGTGTCGAGCTTTAAAACCTTTTCACGCCGGAGGCGTGAGGAGGGGGAAGTAGCAGGCCTACGCCGCATTTCTCGATGTAGTGGCGGTGTTAATTCAATTATCCTGGAGGATGGTATGTCGCGGTTTAATTTTTTCAAGAAGTCGCTCACGCTTATTACGCTTCTGTCGTTCGTTGCGGTGTCGGGGGCGCTTTTTGCCGAAGAGGACGAGCATTATATTCAGCCCGACGACTATTTTATATCGAAGGAGCCGTATAAAACCCAGGCATGGATGTATGTCAAGCTCTCCAAAATGAAGACGCCGGCAACGGCTGAGACAAAAAATGAAGCGGAGTTTATGCAGGTCGGGGACGGAAGCGAAATATGGACCAAAAACTACTGGCAGACGCGCATTGCGACGAAAGCCGATCTGAAACTCGGCGCCGTGGTGATCATGCTTGACGCCCAGGGGGACGAGGGAGTGTATCGCGCGCCCGAAAACAAGGAAGAGGCGAGGACAAGCTCGTGGTTCATCGCGAAGATCACCGACCTCTCGGACCTTTATAAAGGCCATCTGACGGTATCGGGCGGCTATAAAATCGATCCGAAAGCGCTGCGCGTGATCATCGGGAGGTAGTGGTAACTCCTGAAACTGAAAAGCATGGTGTTATCCCATCCGCGACATCGACTCACATTTTAGTGATGCCGCGGATAGGTTAACTCCTTACAAGCGTTGATTCAACGGGTTTTGCGTTTTTCCCTTTTCCCGAATCAGGATTCACAGAAAGTATTTGCCGGCGCGAACTCCACCGTCTCAGCATGCACCGCCGGGTGGTGCGAAAACCAATTGACATACAAAAGATCATCCGATTAGTGATACTGTTTATTCGCTTTGCCGGGGCTTTTGGCGGCCGCGTTCGTTTCATTGATCGTTCCATTACGATCTGGAACGGACCATGCGGGCGGGACGGCTTCGATACATTGTCGGCGATCGCGCCATGTCGCGGCCGCTCATCCATCGCGGGGTGTGCAGTGCATCGTATACGACTGAACGAAAAAATATCACCGAACGTAGGGAAGATGATCGTAGATGCTCCCGACGTGGCCAGGTACCGCAAGCCGGGCCAGTTCATCATGCTCCGGATCGACGAATGCGGCGAGCGGATCCCGCTAACCATCGCAGACGTGGACACGGCGCTGGGGACCATTACGCTCTATTATCAGATTGTCGGGAAGACGACGGAAAACATGGCGCGCCTGAAGGCGGGCGGGCACCTTAAAGATGTCGCCGGTCCGCTGGGACATCCGACTGAGATTATAAAATTCGGCACCGCGGTCTGTGTCGGCGGGGGGATCGGGGTCGCGCCGATATACCCGATTGCCGCGGCGCTGCACCGCGCGGGAAACAAAGTGGTCGGCGTTATCGGCGCGCGAACGAAAAATCTCCTTATACTCGAAAAGGAGATGGGCGAGGTGAGCGAGCGGCTGATAGTTTGCACCGACGACGGGAGCCATGGCCGCAAGGCCTTTGTGACCGAGGCGCTTGGCGAGATCATGGCGGCGGAAAAGGTGGACATCGTTGTCGCCATCGGGCCCGTGCCGATGATGAGGGCGGTGAGTGAACTTACCAGGCCGTCGGGGATAAAGACCCTTGTGAGCCTGAACTCCGTGATGGTGGACGGCACCGGGATGTGTGGCGGGTGCCGAGTGACGGTGAACGGGGAGAAGCGCTTTACCTGCGTCGATGGCCCGGAGTTCGACGGGCACCAGGTTAATTTCGAGGAGCTCGTGATGCGGCTCAATACATACAGGGATGAGGAGGCCGTTTCGATGCGGGAGCACAGGTGCAGGCTGGGGGAGGTGGATCATGAAGGATAAAGTCCCCCGCCAGTCCATGCCCGAGCAGCCTCCCGCACAGAGGGTGCGGAACTATAAAGAGGTACCGCTGGGTTACTCCGACGAGACAGCGCGTCTGGAGGCGTCGCGCTGCCTTCAGTGCAAGAGGCCTACCTGCGTGGACGGTTGCCCGGTGCGTGTCGACATACCGGGCTTTATTAAAGCGATACGCGATGGTGATTTTCTCAGCTCCATACATTTAATCAAAACGACCAACTCGCTGCCGGCAGTATGCGGACGGGTTTGCCCGCAGGAGGAGCAGTGTGAAAAGCTCTGTGTACTCACCAAAAAGGGCGAGTCGGTCGCGATAGGTAAGCTTGAGCGCTTTGCCGCGGATTACGAGCGCGAGCGCGAACAACTTGAGATACGGGCCGCGGCGGAGATGAAGGAAGGCCGCGTCGCCATCGTCGGCTCGGGGCCCGCGGGACTTACGGCGGCGGGCGAGCTCGCCAAGATGGGCTACCGTGTGACGGTTTTCGAGGCCTTTCACAACGCCGGCGGTGTGCTGGTGTACGGCATTCCGGAATTTCGCCTGCCCAAGGCGATCGTGCAGTACGAAATCGACGCGCTCGCCAAGCTCGGCGTGGAAATCGTGCTGAACCGCGTTGTAGGTTCGGCGGGAACGGTCAATGACCTGTTGTCCGAAGGTTTCGACGCGGTGTTCATCGGAACGGGAGCGGGACTCCCGCTCTTCCTCGACATTCCGGGAGAAAACCTGCAGGGGGTCTACTCGGCGAACGAGTACCTGACGCGGGCGAATCTCATGAAGGCATACAAGTTCCCCGAGTATGATACGCCAATCGCGCGCGGAGATTCGATCGCCGTGGTAGGCGGGGGAAATGTTGCGATGGACTCGGCACGCATGGCGTTGCGCCTCGGCAGCAAAAAGGTGCACCTGATCTATCGCCGCTCCAGGGCCGAGATGCCCGCGCGCGTCGAGGAGGTGCATCACGCCGAGGAGGAGGGCGTGCTCTTCCAGCTGCTCACAAATCCGGTGCGCTTCATCGGCGACGAGCAGGGGCGGCTCAAGGCGGTGGAGTGCGTCCGCATGGAACTCGGAGAGCCGGACGATTCGGGGAGGCGCCGTCCCGTCGTGGTGAAGGGCTCGGAGTTTACCATCGATATCGACGTGGCGATCGTCGCAATCGGGAACGGGCCCAACCCGCTGATACCGCGGACCACGCCTGGCCTCGCGGTCAGCAAATGGGGCAACATCGTCGCCGACGATGAAAGCATGAAGACGAGCAGAAAGGGCGTTTTCGCCGGCGGAGACATCGTTACCGGCGCCGCGACGGTCATCCTCGCAATGGGAGCCGGACGAAAGGCCGCAATGGCCATAAACACATATCTTCAGACCGGAGAATGGTAATGGAAAAAAAGATCAAGACTATCGCAGTACTGCAGCTCGTCATGGCGTTGGGAGTAATCCTCTTCTGGGTGGGTTTCTTTACCGTAGGCATGGCGCCGGAGAACCCGCCGCCCTGCTACTTCGCCTACGAACGCTCGTTCCCCGTACCCGACATCATCATGGCTCTCGCGCTCATCGTGTCATCGGTCATGCTCTTCAAAGGAAACCCGCTGGGCAAGGCGATCGCCCTTGTATGCGCCGGTTCGCTTATCTTCCTTGGCGTGCTCGACATGTGTTTCAATTACCTTAACGGCGTCTATGCCGCGTCGACCATGGACCTCGTTTCAAACCTGTTCATCAACATCGCCTGTGTGGCTCTTGGGCTTATCATCGTTCTCGGTTTTAAAAACGACGTTCGCTGAGCCTTATGACGCCTGAAGCATGAGGCGGACGCCCTCCGGGGCGCCCGCCGTTTTATTTTCCGGTTTAATTTCTTCGTTGCAGTTAAGACGCTCACCGGTATACTGAATGGCGAAAGCGTACAGGAGGAGTTATGGTATATCGACGATCGATAATCGCGGGCGCATCGGAGGACCGGCTGGAAAGGCTCATACAGGCGCGGCTTGAGCCTGGCGCGGACAAACAGAACATCGACGCGCGCATCTGGGACCTCTTCGGCGAGGAGTGGTGCGTGATGTTTACCGACCTTTCGGGCTTTTCGCGCGGGGTCGCCAAATTCGGCATCATACATTTTTTGCAGACCATATACGAGTCCGAGCGCATCCTCATCCCGATAATCGAGGAGCATGATGGAATACTTCTTAAAGTGGAAGGGGACAGCTTTCTTGTGATTTTTCGCAAGGTTAGAAAGGCTCTCCAGGCGGCGATTCATATGCAACGCGTGCTAAAGACGTACAACGCGGACAAGGCGGAGGAGGAACAGGTTCTCCTGTGCGTGGGGCTCGGTTTTGGCAAGATGCTGCGCATAGGCGACACCGACGTGTTCGGTGCGGAAGTGAACGCCGCGAGCAAGCTGGGGGAGGACACGGCCGGGGCATGGGAGATCCTTGCGACGGGCGCGGTAATGGAAGCCGCCGGAAAGATTCCCGATATAGTTTTCAAGGAGATTGACGACATACCGCCGGGGGCGGGGAAGGCGTACAGGGCGCTCTATTCTATTGAGTGATTTGAGCGTGAATACCCGCGATATAAAAAGTCATGGGGCATCGTGGCGTTATGGATATATGTGAAACGTGCGAGTGGGACGAAAAACTCCTGCTCTGTTGTCCGCGATTCCCGGAGACAGGCGAGCAGTCAGACCTGATCCTTCCGGAAAGCGGGAAGGTCAGGGCGTGTATCCACCTGAGTGCTCTTGGTCGGTGTGCAATCTACGAATCGCGCCCCGTGGGGTGCAGGAAGTTTGAGTGCGACCGAATGGTATCATCGAATAGGGACATGCGTTTGTCCGACGAATCAATGCCGTTTTGTGGGCTCAGTGCAGCCGGAGTTTTTTCTTTTCGATATTGACGGCAAGGTGCGCGACGAACTCGTCTATCCCCTCTCCCGTTCTGGCACTGGTTCTGAAAACTGTCATCTTCGGATTGACCCGCCCGATGTTCGCCATCACCTCGTCGACGCTGTAATCGAGGTGGGGAAGCAGATCAACCTTGTTGAGAAGCAGCGTATGCGACGAGTTGAACATTAGCGGGTACTTGACCGGCTTATCCTCGCCCTCGGTCACGGAGAGCACTACTATCCGTTCGTCGTCGCCGAGCTCGAATTCGGCCGGGCATACGAGGTTGCCGATATTCTCGATGATGACCAGGTCGAGCGCATCGAGGTCGAAGCCGTCCAGGCACTTGCGGATCCACGAGCTTTCGAGGTGGCAGTCCCCGCCGAAGAGCGAAGTTTCGATCTGTATGATCGGGACGTCGTGGCCGGAAAGCCTCTCGGCGTCTTTGGTAGTCTTGATGTCGCCCTCGATTACTGCGATTCGGTAGCGGTTTTTAAGCGAGCCAATGATCCGGTCGAGCAGTGTGGTCTTACCCGAACCCGGCGAGCTCATGAGGTCGATCATGTATATTTTTTTCTCTTTTAAAAGCGCGCGTATCTCCTCCGCCCGGCTTTCGTTCGACGCGAGGATGTCTTTTAGTACCTTGATCTCCATGGCGGCCTCATCGTGCTTGGTATGACCTCGGTCGCGACTCTCACGTCGCGAGTGCTATGGTGATAAACGATTGCACAGAAGCAATAGTTTATTTAGACGGGGCGCTGCGCACCGCGCCCCGTCTGTGAAAATCGCCCGCATCAGCACACCCTGAACTGCGAGATATCCCTGTCGCCCTCTACGACATGCACCGCGCAGGCGATGCATGGATCGAACGAACGCACGACCCGCGCGGCCTCGATCGGGTTAGCGGGATCGGCGATCGGCGTGCCGATGAGGGCTTGCTCGACCGGCCCGATGTTGCCCCTGTCGTCGCGGGGGCTGCAGAACCACGTGGTAGGAACGACGCACTGGTAATTGGCGATCTTTTTATCCTCAATGACGATCCAGTGCCCGAGCGCGCCGCGGGGAGCTTCGACGAGCCCCTCTCCTTCGCCTTTTTCAGGTATATCGTAGGTGGAGCGCGGCGAGCCGCCTACCTCGAGTTCGTCGAGCCATTCCCGTATCTGCGTGCACAGAAGTTTCGCTTCTATCGCACGAGCTGCGTGACGGCCAAGCACCGAGAAAACGGCGGAGATGTCGGCATCGAATTCCTTCAGTACGGCATCGACTTCCTTCTTCACCGCCATATTGCCGGACAGGTAGCTTATGGCGATACGTGGCAGCGGGCCGACCTCCATGGGCTTTCCATCGTAGCGCGGCGCCTTGAGCCAGGTGTACGCGCCGCCCTTATGCGGATCGGGCTCGGTCTGACCCTTGAGCGGGTGCAGATCGGATGCGGATTTGTACCGCGCGTAGCGGACCTGCTCGCGAATGAGCGCTGTATCGAGCTTTGCGACATTCCCGCCGGAGAGCATACCCTGCTGGAACATGAAGGCCGATCCGGAATCATCGGATTCGAAGGCCCCGAACGAGAGAAGATTTTCGTATCGCCCGAGCTTGAAGTAATCCGAGTAGGCCCGGGCCACGGCGACGACGTCTTTTATGTAAACGTCGTTAACGAATTTTTCGACCTCCCCGAGGTATTTTTTATATTCGCGTATATTCGCCCGCGTGGGTACATGGGTCAATCCGCCCGGTACGATACCCATTAGGTGAGGAACACGGCCACCGAACACCGTGACCATCTTGTGCGCCTTCATGCGGATATCGAGCGCCTGGAGATAATGCGCGATAGCCGCGATGTTAAGGTCCGCATCGGCGATATAGGCGTCTTTCGCTTCGTAACGCGGCAGAAAAGGGCTTACCGCGGAGATCTGGTCGATGCGCCCCTTCTTGAGGGCAAGCTCATCTTTTGCCCAAGCCTGAACGGCCTTGAGGCCCGAGTCGCTCCCCTTGTAATTGAGGATCGCAGTGATATCGACGAAGTCGAGCGCGCACAGGTGATAAAAGTGGAGGATGTGGGACTGGAGATAGTTCGCGCCGAGTACGAGATTGCGAAGCAGGCGGCCGTTTTTGTTAGCCTTTATTCCAAAAGCGGCATCCTGGCACTTGCTCGAAGCGATGCCGTGCGATACCGGACATACACCGCAGATGCGCTGGACAATCTGGGTGGCATCAACGGGATTGCGTCCCAGGAGTATCTTCTCAAAACCCCGGAACATGTCGCCCTTGTTCTTGGCGTCGACGACCTTGCCGTTTTGCACGTCTATCTCTATTGAAAGATGACCCTCTATCCGGGTTATGGGATCCAGGTAAATCTTAGCCATTGATGCTACCTCCGTTCCTGAGATTCAACACAGCCGCGCGGATCTGCGGCTCTTCCAGAGCGTTGATCTCGTCGAGGCTTGCCATAAGATGCTTGTAGAGACCGCGCTTGCCGTAATCGGGGAATACGGACTCCGTACAGCCGATACAGCCCGAGCCGCAGCCGGTGCACGAGTTGACGCCGCCCAGCCACTTTCTGTTCGGAATGTCACAGCCGGAATCCATGCCGAGACAGCCGAGCAGGTACAGGCAGCCTTTCTCGCCCCAGTGTTTGGCGAAGCGACCGCGCTTGTAGTCGGAGAGGTGTTCGCACTGTTCGTGGACTGTTTTTCCGAAGTAAAGTTTCGGTCGGTTGTATTCGTCGAGTTCGGGAATGCCCTTGAGCACGTAGTGCAGAATGGTGCCGATCATCCAGTCGGGATGGGGGGGGCAACCGGGAACATTGATTATCGTCGCGTTCGGCAGTATCTCCGACAACGATTTGGCTCCGGTCGGATTAAGGCCGGTCCGTCGGTCCGCTGCCGCGGGAATGCCGCCGTAGGCCGAACAGGTGCCGAAGGCAAGTATCGCCTTCGCGTTTTTACCGAGCTCCCGGATCCATTCAAGCGCGCTCACGTGCCGGCCGTTAAGCATGCCTATTGTGCAGTATTCCTCCGAACCGGTGGGAATGGAGCCTTCCACCACCAGAACGAAGTCCTTGCGCTGTTTTTTTACCGCCTCATCGAGCACACGGATTGCGACCTCCCCGGTGCCGCCCATGAGCGTCTGGTGGTAGTTGAGGCTGATGTGCTCGGTAATCAGCGTTGCGATGTCGGGTTCGATGGTATTGAGGAGGGATACAGAACACCCGGAGCACGATTGCGCCTGAAGCCAGATAACCGGCGTGCGCTCGGCGGCTTCCTTTATCGCTTTCTTGCATCCCTGGAGGAGAACGCCTGAAAACCCGAAGACCGCGGCCGTCCCCCCCATGAGTTTTAAAAAGTCCCGTCTGTTTAGAGCCATATATGTCCTCCTGTTTTCATTGTAGCGCGGCTTCGAGAACGGTTTTAACGGCGACGGGAATTGATCGCCGCACCGGCTCGCTGATATTCATGGAAAGCGTCGTGACATCCCGGGGAACAATACCGATTATTTCGATTAAGGGGTCGTCGCCGAGCAGCCTGAGCGTGCGGAGAACCTGCATAATTCCCACTTCATGCAGCGAAAAACGGGCGTTACAGGTAGTGCACTGTTCGGGGCTAAGGCGGTAGACGCTCCCCGGCTCATCAGCGGCGCCCAGCGCGTCCACGATGATTATCCTGTCTTTCCCCTGCATAAGCGGTATGAGATCGAAGCCCGCGGTCCCACCATCGACGATCTCGACATTGTCGGGAAGTGTGACGCCCGAATCAATGATCTCGTTTACGATGTGCACGCCCAGGCCGTCATCGCTCTGAAGGATGTTACCGATGCCCAGTATCAATACGTTCTTCATGTGATAACCGATACCCCGGCGTTTCTACTTGGTGTCGTGGACTTCCAGATGGCAGTCCTGGCACATGGTCGGCCCCTTGGCCTTTACCGCATGACATCCGATACAAAAATCGTGAATTTCGTCTTCGCCCCGACTGCCTTTATGACATTGCGCGCAGACCTTTATCCTGTCATCGTTTCCTTTTTTATGATGGCAGGTGAAGCAATCGACTCCAGCCTTTTGATGCTTCAGATGCGAGATTTTAACATCGCTTACCAGGTCCCTGGTTTTGACAACCCCGGCTTTGAGGTCCGAATCGGTTACGAATTTGTTTACAGAATTAATGATGTACACATCGGTGGGACTCGGATTGATCGAGGTCGTACCCTCCTTACACCCCGCAACGGCGAAGGAAACCGAGATTACCAAGCTGCAGATGAGAAAAAGAGTAGTGCTTCGTCTGTTCACACATATACCCCCTAAAAGTAGATTGAGTATCCTGTTTAAGGTGAATGTGCAATCGACGTCCCGGGAGGGGATTGCGGAGGAAAGCACGCACATTCCCAACGCCGTACGCCGCGTACCGCAGCCGGTGTTGAGATTGCGGCGTTCACTCCTGTTTCCGAACCGGGAAGTGGTGCCGTTTCCGACTCCGCCCTGTCGTCGCACAATCCATGGTCAGGAGACTTTAGGATTATTAGATCAAGGATTCTGGTTGACTCTAAGAAAGTGATATAGGCATGTCAAATTATTTTCTTTTATATAAATTTTTTGTACATATGGTTTTTCAATGTATAGAGCGGATGCAGCATCATGAACCGGATGGACGGCAGCGATCACATACGCCTGCGCATCACCGGTATAGTCCAGGGTGTCGGTTTCCGTCCCTTCGTTTATCGTATCGCGCTCAAATACGGTATTACGGGCCTGGTACGGAACGACACCAGGGGCGTGCTGGTGCACGCGCAGGGAAAAAAAGAACGTCTGAATTCCTTCGTGGAAGAAATACGAGGCACTCCCCCGCCCCTATCGCGCATTGATTCGATGACGATCGAGAAAGAACCGCCCGGCGATTTCAAGGTATTCCATATTGAGAAAAGCGCCGAGGCGGAGGAGCGCACGGCGATAATACCCCCGGACAGCGCGATCTGCGACGAATGCCTCGCCGAATTGCTGGACCCCGCCGACCGTCGCTTCGGTTATCCCTTCATCACCTGCACCAACTGCGGCCCGCGCTTCAGCATCGTACGCGACATCCCCTACGACAGGAATAACACTTCGATGGAGCCGTTCGACATGTGCCCGGCATGTGGGCGTGAATACGGCGACCCGCTCGACCGGCGATTTCATACCCAACCGAACGCCTGCCCGGACTGCGGGCCGCGCCTCGAGCTTCGCGATGTGCGCGGCACGCTGATTTCGGCCGATGCCATGGAGATCGCTTGCAAGGCTGCGGCATACGTGCGTGAAGGACGCATCATCGCCATTAAAAGCATCGGCGGCTACCTGCTCGCCTGTGACGCACAAAGCGACACCGCGGTCCTTGAGCTGAGGCGCAGAAAGGGGCGGCCATCAAAGCCCTTCGCGCTCATGGCGGGAACCTACGAAAAGGCGGCCTCGTTTCTTGAAATCGACGAGACGGAGAAAAGGCTCCTCCTTTCGCACGAACGGCCGATCGTTCTGATGAAGGAGAAAACGGCCCTGGTGAGCCGGCATGTCGCGCCGGGATTGAGCTATATCGGTCTTATGTTTCCCTATTCGCCTTTTCAGCACATGCTCTTTGGCGTCGATCCGGATACGATTCTCATTATGACCAGCGGCAATGTCGCGGAAGAACCGATCGTATACCGCGATCGGGAAGCATTTGGCGAGCTCGGGAGAATCGCAGACGTTTTCGTAACCTATAACAGGGATATCGAGCAGTTCAGTGACGACAGCGTTCTTTTCGCGGAGAGGGGCAAGCCCTTCTTCGTCCGGCGCTCGCGCGGTTACGTGCCGGTACCGCTTGTGCTCTCGACCGATGGCGTGGAGGTGTTCGCGACCGGGGGCGATTTGAAGAGCAGCTTCGCCTACGCACGCGGCCCTTCGGCGGTCATGTCACAGTTCATTGGCGACCTTGAGTCGCCGTCGGCGAACGAACTCTACCGGAAACAGATGGGCCGTTTCGGGGATATATACCGGTTCGAGCCGCGAGCGGTCGCGTGCGATATGCATCCGGGCTATTTCACCACGGCGATCGCCGGGGAGCTTGAGGAAAAGGGACTACGAAAGATCGCCGTTCAGCACCACCATGCGCATATTGCATCGGTCATGGAAGAGAGGAATCTGAAAAGCCGGGTGATCGGTATCGCATTCGACGGCACCGGTTACGGCGCTGACGGCCGGTTGTGGGGCGCGGAGTTCATGGTGGCGGACCGGCAATCGTTCGAGCGGCGTGCGCATTTCTCGTATTTTTCACTTCCCGGCGGGGAGAACGCCATCCGCGACGTATGGAAGATCGGCATAGCCCTACTGCACGCGCGCTACGGCGAAGAGTATCCACTCATGCGCCGGGACGGGGCGACGGCGATGGTGTGCGAAATGATCGAAAAGGATATCAACTGCCCCCAGACGTGCAGCATAGGGAGGCTCTTCGACGGCATGGCGGCTGTGCTTGGGATAGCGGAATCGGTGAGCGCGGAGGCGGAGGCGGCGATGCTTCTTGAGGAGGCCGCTCTTCGCGGCGCGGGAACCTGGATTGATGACGGCTGGATGATACCGGTTTCAGGAGAAGGACCGGCGGTAATCTCGACCGTGTCGCTGGTGGACCGCGTCGTTTCGCTGCGCCTTTCCGGCCTAAGCGTCGAGGCGGCGGCGTACGCGTTCCATGTCGCGATCGCCGGCGTCGCTGTCGCGATGGCCGGGCGTATGCGCGATGCCGGCGGCATCAATGATGTCGTGCTTTCCGGCGGGGCCTTCCAGAACCGTTTGCTGCTTCGACTGATCATTGAAGGCCTGCAGAAAAAACGGTTTGACATCAGCCTTCCGGAAAAAATACCATTCAATGACGGTTGTCTGGCTCTCGGTCAGATCGCCGTGGCCAGGGAGATATTTCACAATGAATAACGATAAAATCAGGGCAATGGCGGACGGATTTCGCTCCCTCCGCCTGGAGCGCAACCTCCGGATTATGGAGGTCTGCGGCACCCATACCACCGAGTTTTTCCGAACCGGGGTGCGCGATGTTTTCCCCGAGGGGCTTTCCCTGATTGACGGGCCGGGGTGCCCTGTCTGCGTTACACCGAATGATTATCTCGACCGGGCGATCGAGATAGCCCGAGTGCACGGCGTGACGGTGGCCACCTTCGGCGACATGGTAAAGGTGCCGTCCTCGTACAGCTCGCTCGCCGGCGAGAAGGCGCTGGGGATGCGGCTCGAGGTGGTCTACTCGCCGCTCGACGCCCTGCAGATTGCCGCTAATAATCCGGACTTGCAGGTAATGTTTCTCAGTGTGGGTTTCGAGACGACCGCTCCGGCCGAGGCGGTTGCGGTGCAGCGGGCGCGCGAGCGGAACATCGCGAACTTTTCAATCCTGTGCGGAAACAAGCTCACGCCGCCGGCCGTGAAGGCCCTGCTCGACGCGGGAGAAACGCGTATCGACGGATTCATCCTTCCAGGACATGTGAGCGCGATCATCGGCGTGGCGCCTTGGCGCTTCGTGGCCGATTCGTACGGGAAGCCCGGCGTGGTGGCGGGCTTCGAGGCGTACGATCTCATCATGGCTGCCGCTGCTCTGGTGCGTTTGATCGAAGAGAAGATGAACGTGGTCGAAAACGGGTATGCGCGCGTTGTCCGCGACGGCGGTAACCCGAAGGCCGGGGAGATCATGTACGACGTCTTCGGGGAGTGCGATGCCCACTGGCGCGGGATCGGCGTTATACCCCGAAGCGGGCTTGCGCTTCGCGACAGCTACTCGGATTTCGACGCAGCGCGGCGGTTTCCCGTTGAACCGCCCCCGGCGCGGCAGCACCAGGGTTGCCGCTGCGGCGATCTGCTGCGCGGACTAATTGTTCCCACCGACTGCGGCCTCTTCGGTTCGGCGTGCACGCCTGAAAACGCAGTGGGGCCCTGCATGGTGTCGTCCGAGGGGCCGTGTTCGGCCTACTATAATTACGGGGGGTTATGATGGCGGACCGAATTCTTTCGGGGCACGGAAGCGGCGGAAAACTGATGAACGAGATGATCGGCGGTTTGATTCGCCGTGTTCTGGGACCTGAGAGCGTGCAGATGGACGACTCGGCGGTGCTGAACATCGGCGCCGGGAGGATCGCCTTCACCACCGACACCTTCACCATCACGCCGATAGAGTTTCCCGGCGGTACGATCGGGTCGCTCGCCGTCAATGGAACGGTGAACGACCTCGCGGTGATGGGGGCGCGGCCGCTCTACCTGAGCTGCGCGCTTATACTGGAAGAAGGCCTGGAAACGGCCGTGCTCGAGCGGATTCTCGTTTCTATGAGAAGAGCGGCGGACGAGGCCGGGGTTTCGATCGTTACCGGGGACACGAAGGTCGTGGACAGGGGAAAGGCCGATAAAATATTTATTAATACGGCGGGTATTGGTATACTTGAAAGGGTGGTGCAGCGCCGGCCGATCGCGCCGGGCGACGCGATTGTCATCAACGGCTTTATAGGCGACCACGGGATCGCGATCATGGCGCTTCGCAACAAGCTGAGCTTCAGCCGGGGACTCGCCTCTGACTGCGCGCCAATGAGCCGCCTCATCGAAAGGGTGCTTGCAGATTTTCCGGAGAGCGTGAAGTTCATGCGCGACCCGACGCGGGGCGGCGTGGCCTCGGTGCTGAACGAGATCGTGAAGGGAAAAGATTTCGGCATCGGCCTGGCGGAGGCGAGCCTGCCGGTGCGCGACGAGGTGAAAGGTGTTTCCGGGATGCTCGGCATCGATCCGCTGTATGCGGCCAACGAGGGGAAGGTGTTCATGGTGGTGCGCGGGAAGGACGCCGAAGGAATCGTCGGGCTCATGCGTTCGCTTCCGGAAGGACGGGATGCCGCGGTTATCGGAACGGTGAGCGTCGCTTATCCCGGCAGGGCGTATCTCGAAACACGGACGGGCGGGAGGCGCATCCTGCCCCTTTTAATTGAGGAACAGCTGCCGCGCATATGTTGAAAAGCGATGGGACATAAATACGAAAACCCGTCGATGTCGTCGGGCGCGCGAATGTGGCGACGCCTTAGAAATGCAAAATGAAATCAAGGGAGACCGGCCATGTGCCTTGCCATTCCAATGACGGTTAAAAGTATAGATGGTACGCGGGCTCTCGCGGAGGCGTACGGCGTTGAAAAATATGTGGATATCACCATAACCCCCGATGTCGCAGTCGGCGACAAGGTGATCATCCACGCCGGTTTCGTAATCGAAAAGCTCGACCCGGAGTCCGCGCGCGAGATAGAGGCCGCATGGGACGAGTATCACCGCGCGATGAATGATGACAATGAGGCGGGGAGGCCAGATGGCGCATAGGCGTCCCGTTTCCGTGGAGCTCATCGGCCGGACGGTGGCCGACCTTGTAGACCGGGCGAGCTTCGAGATGCCCGCCGGGGTCGAGGACCTGTATGCGGCCATGCGCGACCGGGAAAACTCGGGGACTGCCCGGTATGCGCTTGGGGTACTCGTCGATAACGCCGCGATCGCCCGGGCCGACCGGCTCCCGCTCTGCCAGGATTGCGGCGTGACGATCGTCTTCTTTGACATCGGGCAGGATGTGTCGCTTGAGGGAGACTATCTTCCCGATGCCGTTAACAGGGGAGTGCGCGATGCCTACGAGAGGCTGTATCTGCGAAAATCGGTGGTGGGCGACCCGCTGGTAAGGAAAAATACGGAGACCAACACTCCCTGCTTTCTCCACACCGAAATAGTCCCCGGAGACCGCGTGGGCATTACGGTGTACCTTAAGGGCGGCGGTTCGGAAAACATGAGTTTTCTGAAGATGTTCAGGCCGACCGCCTCCGTAGAGGAAATCATTGACCATATCGCCTCGTGCGTCATAGAGGCGGGGCCGAACCCGTGTCCGCCGCTTTTTCTGGGTGTCGGTATCGGTGGTACGGCGGACGTAGCGCTCGTGAACGCCAAGAGGGCGGTGCTGCGCGGCGTCGGGAGCCGCCACGCGGACCCGGCCTACGCCGATATCGAGCGGCGGATACTCGAACGTCTCAACGCCACCGGCGTGGGCCCCCTGGGCTTCGGTGGAGCTTCCACCGCGGCGGCTGTATATATTAAAGAGGCTCCGACCCATATCGCCACGCTTCCCGTCGCGCTGAACCTCAACTGCCACTCGCTTCGGTACGCGGAGGCGGTGCTGTGAACTGGATACAGATACAAACTCCGTTAGACGACGAGACGGTCAACACGCTCCGAACCGGGGATGCGGCGCTCTTTTCGGGCGTGCTCTACGCGGCGCGCGACAAGGCACACGAGCGCATGAGGCGCATGATTGAAAACGGAGAAGCCCTGCCGTTCGATCCCCGGGGCCAGGTGATATACTTCATGGGGCCGAGTCCGGCGCCGCCCGGCAGGGTGATCGGCTCCGCGGGCCCCACGACATCCTACCGTATGGATCCGTTTGCCGGGACGATGTGTGGCGCCGGGGTCAAAGGCTTTATCGGGAAGGGCAAAAGGTCCGCGGAGGCGCGCGGGGCCATGATGAAATGCGGGGCCGTGTATTTCAGTACCTTCGGCGGCGCGGGCGCGTATCTTTCGAGGAGGATCGTTTCCTCCAGTGAGATCGCCTTCGATGATCTCGGGCCAGAGGCGATATACCGGCTTGAGGTCGCCGGCTTCCCGGCGATTGTCATCAACGATATTTTTGGCGGGGACCTGTATGAAGATGCGCTTTCAAAACGAGGATGATTTCGCCTGTTTCAGGGAGGAGCTGCGCCAGCGGCTCTCCTTGCACGCCCCGCGCACGATCCAGAAAAAGGGCCTGCGGCAGGCGGCGGTGATTATCCTCATCATGAACAGGGGCGGAGAGGCGCACGTTCTTCTGACCAAGAGGACGGAAAAGGTTGGCACCCACAAAGGACAGATGGCCCTGCCCGGCGGGGGCTATGATGAAAATGACGGCGATTTCCTGAGCACGGCTCTTCGCGAGACCGAGGAGGAGGTGGGAGTCCGCTCCGCGGACATCGATGTCCTCGGGCGCTTCGACGACTTCATCTCGATCGTCGGTTTTCACGTGGTAAGCTATATCGGCGTCATCCCGCATCCCTATGAGTACACGATCAACTGCGACGAGATAGAGGAATACGTGGAGGTGCCCCTCGCGATGTTCGTCAATCGCGAATACGGGAAGGTCCAGCAGGTCGAATTCGAGGGCTCCATGTACAACGTCTATTACTATTATTACCAAAACTTCGAGATATGGGGCATGACGTCCCGCATACTCACCGATTTCGCGGCGAAGATACTCAACATCTGCCCCGGGGAGAAGGTCGATTTAATTCATTGACAGGGTCTAATCGCCGGGAGACAATCCTTCCTGCCGATTTGTACCATAAATCCGATCGAGGCATTCGGGAGATTATCGTGAAACCTTTTTCAGTTTTATTTCTTTGTGCCCTGCTTTTTTTCCAGGCCTGTGCCGTCGAGCCGGTGACCGAAAAGGATTTCGCGGCCGTCTGGAAAGACTACCTCCAGCGTGAATTCGAAGAGGGCTTCGACGAAAAGCAGTCGATTTCACAGAGGGAGGCCATCTTCAGGGAAACCGCCGCGAGAAACGGCATCGATTACGAGGCGCTGAAACGCTATATGGCCGCCGAGCAGAAGGAAAAATACGAAAAAATCTTTCTAAAGCGGTAGTATGATTATCGGGGGGCGGTATGTTTAAAAAAATTGGTGAGCGAAGCCTTCACTTCACGATTTTCGCTTTCCTCACAGGCCTTTTCCTCGGAGTGAACCTCTCGTTTAAGGCGGAGGCGCTCGAGCCGGCCCACAGTTATCTGGATTATTTCCACCAGGTGTACCAGATCGTTCGCACGGAGTATGTCGACACCGTCGAGACAAAGAACCTGTTTTACGGCGCGATCCGGGGAATGCTTCAGGCGCTCAACGACCCGTTTACGCGGTTCCTCGACGAGGAGGATTTCGCCGAACTGAAAGAAGAGACTACCGGCAAGTTCGTGGGAGTGGGAATCGAGATCACCATGAAGGACGGTGAGATCGTCGTCATCTCTCCCATAAACGGTACTCCCGCCATGAAGGCGGGCATAAAGGCCGGCGATAGAATAACGAAGATAGACACGAGCGAGCTCAAGGACAAAAGCCTCCCCGAGATCATCAAGCTGATCCGCGGGCTGCCGCACACGAAGGTGAAGCTGACGGTGGTTCGTGAAGGGTTCGATGATCCGATCACCTTCGACCTCGAGCGCATGCCCATAAAAATAGACACGGTGAGTTACGATGTTCTTAAAGACCACGGTACCGGCTACATTAAGATCAAGACCTTCAGCTCGGACACCACGCGGGAAATCGAGAAGGCCCTTGGTGATTTGAATGCCAGGGGAATACGGCGCATCATTGTGGACCTGCGCTGGAACCCCGGCGGGCTGCTCGACCAGGCCATATCAATGACCGAACTTTTCCTGGACAAGGGGAAGACGATCGTCTCAACGCGCGGGCGCGAGGGCTCGGGCAACATCAGGGAGTATCTTGCGGATAAGCCCACGACGTACAAAGGAGGACTCGTGGTGCTCGTAAACAAGGGAAGCGCATCGGCCTCGGAAATATTTGCGGGGGCGATAAAGGACAACAAGCGCGGCAAACTCGTTGGCGAAAGGACGTTCGGGAAGGGCTCGGTACAGAAATCGTACAACCTCAACGAAAAAATCGGCCTTGCCCTTACCGTAGCCAAGTACTACACGCCCTCCGGAGTTTCCATACACGGCAAAGGCATCGAGCCGGATTTCGTCGTATCGTCCGAAAGCCTTGCCGAGGCCGACAGGAAAAACGTCAACGCGATCTACAGGGAGAAACTGGTCGACGCGTTTTTAAACACGCACAAGGGCTATACACCGGAAAACAGGAAGGAGTTCGTGGAATTCCTGAAGGGACACAATCTCCCGATCACCGAGAAGAGCGCCAATTACATACTCAAAAGCGAGATATACCGGTTTTCCAAGCAGCCGCTGTTCGACCTTGAGTTTGACTCGCAGCTTAAAAAGGCGATAGAAGTTGTCGGCGAAGAAACGTGACACGCTGGGCCTGGGGCTTGAGAGCTCGTGCGATGAAACATCGGTTTCGGTCGTGCGGAATGGAAGGGAGATACTCTCGAACCTTATATTCAGTCAGATAGCCCTTCATAGGGAGTACTTCGGCGTGGTGCCCGAAATAGCCTCGCGCGCACACCTGGAGACCGTCAACGGCCTTGTGGACGGGGCTCTTCGCGAGGCGGGTATATCGTTCAAGGGCCTGGGCTATGTCGCGGCAACGCAGCGTCCGGGTCTGACCGGCTCCCTTCTCATCGCCCTGCAGTCGGCGAAAGCCGTCTCCTACGCCATGAATATCCCGATGATAGCGGTAAACCACCTCGAAGCACACCTCTACGCGCCGTTCCTGGAAGGGAGGGAACCGGAATATCCTTATATTGGTCTGCTGGTTTCCGGTGGCAATACGGCATTGTATCATGTTCGCGGGATCGCCGATTTCACCCTGATCGGAAAGACGGTAGACGACGCCGTCGGCGAGGCCTTCGACAAGGTCGCCAAATTGCTCGACCTTGGCTACCCCGGCGGACCGGTCGTGGAAAGCCTGGCCCGAACAGCCGTGTTAAAAAAGAAGCTGTTCCCGAAAATACTGCCCGACCCGAACGGGGATTATCGTTTTTCCTACAGCGGACTGAAAACCGCCGTCGTCCAGTACCGGCGGGTGAATCCTCTGGCCGACAGGGCGGAACTGGTCCACGCATTCCAGGAGCGGGCGCTCGAGATACTGGTTAGGCGGGTTTTCGCGGCCTCCAGGGAGTTCGGAATCCCCAGGATCGTCGTGGCGGGAGGGGTGGCGGCAAACGGGAGGCTGAGGGAGATGCTTGCCGGGGCCCGGGAAGAGGGGGAGGAGGTTATCATCGCGTCGCCGGTCCTCTGCACGGACAACGCGGCGATGGTTGCGGGGCTTGGGTACCACTATTTCCGGCAGGGACTTTACAGTCCGCTTGATATCGACGTAAGCGCCCGGGTCTGACGCTCAGCCGGCGCAGCAGCGGTCCTTCCCCTGCAGCTTGGCCTTGTACATCGCCCTGTCGGCCAGATCGAGGAGCACGAAACAGTCTTTCATCGACTGGTCGAGCCCGGCGACGCCGATGCTCACGGTGATCCCCTCGGGCAGATCGCTTCCCTTGGCGGTGATTTCTCTTAGTTCCCTGGATATTTTTCGGGCGATTTTCATGGCGTTCTGCCTGGCGGTATGAGGCAGGACAACCAGGAACTCCTCGCCGCCGTAACGGCCGACCGAATCGATTTTGCGTATACACTTCCTCAGGGTGGAACCGACCATGGCAAGCACCCGATCGCCGACCTTGTGGCCGTAAATGTCATTGAATCGTTTGAAGTTATCAATGTCGATGAAAAGCACCGACAGTGGGAGCGAGTAGCGCCTGGCCCTCTGGAATTCACGGTTGAGATCGTTGTCGATATATTCGTGGGTGAAGACGCCGGTAAGGCCGTCGTGCGTAGCGGCCTCGATGATACCGGCCATGCTGTCCTTGATAAAAACGGCAACCTCCATGCCCGTCGTACTGAAGTGATCGACGACGGCCGTTTTAAGGCTTACCGGCCGGCCGAGGCTTCGGGAAAGCTCCTTGCGGTTTTCGGTAATGCTGTCCCAGAGGGATTTCGCGCGATCCTCCGATGTGGTGTAATGGAAGATCGTCTCGAGCAGGACCGAATACGGGGAATCCGTCTCGTGCCTGAGCGATTCAATGACGAAAGTCAGAACGGTGTCGTCGTTGAAATCGGACAGGATGTCCAGCTCGATGGTTTCTTTCGTCTGTAAAATTCTGTTTATCATGCCTGCACCTGCCGGCGCCGAGGGCGTGAGTAACGGTACGCTCGAAACGAAAAATGCCTTAAAAAAAGCGAATATCCATTCGACAATCTATTCAGCACCATAAGGGCGGGGGAATGTCAATCGAGTTTTCGACTGCATAAAACAAATTTCTTGATCATTTCGCGAACGGGGTGTATAGGTGTCAGGAGAAGGACGGTAGATGGCCAGAAAAGAGACGTTCCACAACCTCATCGACATCTGCATCCAGATGGAGGAAAACCCAGATCTTGCGGGCGACGCCAGGGCGATGTTCCGAAAATTGCTGGAGGAGTACTTTTTCAAGAGTGACGTGTACGACAGCAAGAGAGTGGCATTCCTTATTGAGAACATGACACTGCCGGATTTTCTCGGCGAGCATAGGTCCCTCATCGAAATACAAATGGACAGGTTTCGTGAGTTTATAGAAGGGGATACGATCAACGATTCCCTCGCAGGCAGGATCATGATTACCGCCGATTACCTCAAGGCCTTTTATCCGCACAACCCCCCGGCCTTCAACAAGCTTCCTCCCGATGTCAGGGAGGAACTGCTGAGAAAAGTCAAAACCCGGAATCAGCTTATTATTGACGCGTTTGAAAAAGTAATGGTCGACAGGACGGCTGACCGATCGAGGAAAGTGATTACCCTTGTCGCCCTGATTTTAAAGAACATTCACAGAAAAACGGGGCTTCCACTCAATCCTCCCGTGGCTCCCGCGGAGACCGTCATACGGGGGATTTTCAAGAATTGCGACGATATATTCAACGCAAAGCAGCGGCAGCTTGCGGAGCTCAACGATGACACCAGGATCAAGGAGGTCATCAAGGCGTTTTTCACCGTCAAGAAATTTCAGGACCTCGCCGGGACAACCAGACTGTTCAAGGCGGAGCTTGACCGCTACCGCAAGCGGGCACAGAGGGGATAGCCGTCAATCAGCGAGCCTCCCCGGCCCGCCCCGAATAGTAATAATAGAGTATAAGATCGGCCAGGACCAGCAGTCCGACCGCGATATAAAAGATGATCACCCAGTCGATGCCGGTGAGAACCTTATTGATGATTCCAAAACAATAACCGGTCAATACGAACCAGAGAAACAGCTTCGATTTTCCCCTCACGTCCTTGAGTTTAACGGATTTATAGATGGACGCCGGCCAGGACGCCCCGAAACAAAGAAGCATTAGCGCCTCGAACATCGCATACCCCCATTACCATTGATCGGGCGAGCGAAAGTACCCGGTAAAAAAAGGAAGGCGGGGTAGTAGCCCCCCGCCTTCCGGAACGATTCAGCGTTGAACAACTCTACTTAATGAAACCCAGCGCCTTTCCGATGACCGGCGAAAGCTTAACAACGACACCGGAGAAGACCACCGAAACCATGCTCATGAGCTTGAGAAGAATGTTGAGCGACGGGCCGGCCGTGTCCTTGAACGGGTCGCCTACCGTGTCACCGATAACGCCGGCCTTGTGGGCGTCCGAGCCCTTTCCGCCGTAGTTACCCTTCTCGATGTACTTCTTCGCGTTGTCCCAGGCGCCACCCGCGTTGTTGAGCATACAGGCCAGCGAGAAACCGGTCGCAAGCGAACCGGCGAGAAGGCCCATGACTCCGCCGACGCCCAGCACGAGGCCGACCGCCACAGGGACGAAAAGTGCCAGGAGCGAAGGGACGATCATCTTGCTCTGCGCGCCCTTGGTCGAGATTTCGACACAGCGGGCGTAGTCGGGCTTCTGTGTTCCCTGCATAATGCCGGGGAATTCTTTGAACTGCCTGCGGACTTCCTCGACCATGGCGCCGGCAGCGCGGCCGACGGCCTTGATCGTCATGGCGCTGAAAACGAAGGCCATCATGGCGCCGAGGAAAAGACCGCAGAGCACCAGCGGATTCATGAGCGACATGTCGTAGGCGGCCGCGAAGTGCTTGATCTGCGCGGTGTGCGCGACCACGTCGAAATCACTGGCGATAACGCCTTCGGGCAGCTTCTGGTAGAACTTCACCGCGCCGACCTGGAAATAGCCCTCGGGTGATACAACGGCGTACTTGCCGATCCAGAGCTTTACTTCCTCGATATAGGCGGAGAGAAGGGCCATCGAGGTAAGCGCGGCCGAACCGATCGCGAATCCCTTTCCGGTCGCGGCGGTGGTGTTGCCAAGCATGTCGAGGGCGTCGGTTCTCTTGCGGACTTCCGGAGGAAGGTGGCTCATCTCGGCGTTTCCGCCCGCGTTATCGGCGATCGGGCCGTATGCGTCGGTGGCCAGCGTTATGCCGAGGGTCGCGAGCATGCCGACCGCCGCAAAGCCGATTCCGTAAAGGCCGTAGTTGGCGCCCAGGGTAAATCCGCCGGCGGATGCGTAAGCGACGATGATGCCGATCACGATCGTAATAACCGGAATACCGGCGGAGAACATGCCGGTGGACATACCGTCGAGAATACCGGTCGCCGGTCCCATGGTGTGCTGCTTGGCGATGCCCTGGGTCGGAGAGTATTCATCGGCGGTGTAGTACTCGGTCGACTGGCCGATGATGAGCCCGGCCACGAGGCCCGCTATAACGGCGCCGAAGACGCCCCAGGTGATGAGGTCGATGTAGGCAAGGACGGCGAGCGCGGCGATGATCATGAACGAGCTTCCCCACACGCCGATGTTAAGGGATACAAGAAGGTTTTTCATGGTCGCATCTTCCTTCGTGCGCACCATGAAGATGCCGATGATCGAGAAGATAATGCCCAGACCGGCCACGATCATGGGAGCGATGATAGGCTTGACCACTTCGCCCGTCTCGGCTGCGATTAGGGGAAGCGCCGCTCCAAGGGCCGCAGTCGCGAGGATTGAACCGCAATATGACTCGTAGAGGTCCGCGCCCATCCCGGCCACGTCGCCCACATTGTCGCCTACGTTGTCGGCGATTGTCGCGGGATTGCGGGGGTCGTCCTCGGGGATTCCCGCCTCGACCTTGCCGACCAGGTCGGCTCCGACGTCGGCCGCCTTGGTGTAGATGCCGCCGCCCACGCGGGCGAAGAGCGCCTGGGTCGACGCGCCCATGCCGAAGGTGATCATGGTGGTCGTGATTTCAACAAGTTTTGCGTGTTTGAATTCCGGGCTGTTGATCAGGTGCATGTCAAAAACGCCGCCGGCGATCCCGATCTTGTGCACGAGTGCTTCACTCAGGTTCCAGATGTTGTTGTCATAGACGTAGTTGAGTCCCATGTACCAGAGTGAAATGTCGAGGAGACCGAAACCGACAACGACGAGTCCCATGACCGCGCCGGAACGGAAGGCGACCTGGAGTCCGCGGTTGAGGGACTTCGAGGCGCCCTGAGCCGTCCTGGAAGACGCGTTGGTGGCGGTGTTCATGCCGAGGAAACCGCAGAGCCCCGAAAAGAAACCGCCGGTCAGAAACGCGACGGGAACGAACGGGTTCTGGATTCCGAAATACGCGAGTACGGTGAAGAGCACCACCAGCACGAAAAAGACGATGGTGACGACTTTGTACTGTCGCTTGAGATAGGCGAACGCGCCTTCCCGGACGTACCCGGCTATCTCTTCCATTCTCTCATTGCCTTTCTCCGCTCTCATCATCATCCGGTATAAAACCCAGGCGAAGAACAGGGCAATGAGCGACGCCACCGGGGCGATATAAAACAGAGGATTAACCATAGTGAGTCACTCCTTTACCATTAGTTTTATTTGTAAATACCGCCCGTCCGATCGCGCCGGACGGGCTTGAATGCGCTAAATTATTTTTCCATAGCGTTAAAGACATATTCCGCGAGGTCGAAGGTCTGAAGATTCTGAATGTCGAGCTCGTTCGCTCCATCCGCGAGCATGGTCAGACAGAACGGACACGCCGTCGCTATTTTCGTGGCCCCGCTTGCCTGAGCGTCCTTGGTCCGGAATTGGTTTATCCGGGCACCGAGGTGCTCTTCGATGAACATGCGCGCACCGCCCGCTCCGCAGCAGAAGCTGCGATGGTGGTTGCGGCTCATTTCGACGATCTTGGTTCCGGGGATCGCCTTGATGATGTCGCGTGGCGCCGCGTAGATCTCGTTGTAGCGGCCGAGGAAGCACGAGTCGTGATAGGTAACGGTCTCGTTGAGCGGCTCGACGAGCTTGATCTTGCCCTTTTTGATGAGGTCGGCGATGATCTCGGTGTGATGGTAAACCTCATACGCGGCCTCGAGGGGCGCGCCGTCCGGGCCCTTGGCGAGCTTTGCGAACTTCGCGTATTCCTTCTTGATCACGTTATAGCCGTGGGGACAGGTTGTGACGATCTTCTTCACCCCGTAGGCCTTGAAGGTCTCGAGGTTCTGGGTGGCCAGCGCGTGGAAGAGGTATTCGTTTCCGGCGCGCATGGCGGCATCGCCGCAACAGGCCTCTTCGGCTCCGAGAATACCGACCTTGTAGCCGGCCTTCTGCAGAATCTTTATAAGCGCGATGCCGATCTTCTGGTTGCGCTTGTCGAAGGAGGTATAGCAGCCGACGTAGAAAAGGAAATCGACCGCGGAATCTTCGGAAAGCGTCTTCACTCCAAGTTCGGCGGGCAGCCAGTCGCCCCGTCCCGCGAAGCCGAAGCCGAACGGGTTGGAGTTGTTCTCCATGTTAGAGAGCGTCGTCTGGAGCTCGGGCGCCATGGAGCCTTCCATGAGAATCTTAAAGCGTCGCATGTCGTTGATCTTGTTGATATGTTCGATCTGCACCGGGCAGTTCTCCACGCACGCGGCGCAGTTGGTGCACGACCAGATTTCGTCGTCAAGCACGTGCTCGCCGATGAGCATCTTCGATTCTACGGTCGCGATGTCCTGGCCGGCCCGCTTTGCTTCCATGAGCTTCGGGGCACGTTCGTCCATGGCCGCCTTGACGTCGTTGATTATTTTCTTGGGAGAAAGCGGCTTCTCGGTGAGATACGCCGGACAGTTGTCCTGACAGCGGCCGCAACGGGTGCAGGCGTCGCCGTCCATAAGCTGTTTCCAGGTGAACTGCTCGACCGAGCCCACTCCGAAGGATTCGGCGGTCTCGAAGGTAGCGGGCGAGATGGGCTGCATGGAGTACTTGGTGTTCTCGTTTTCGTTGTCGAGATTCTGGAAATATACATTGAGCATGGTTGTGGCGACATGCCCCAGCTTGTCCGATCCGATCAGGCCGATGAAGGAGAAGGCCGAAACCATGTGCAGCCACCAGTTGACGTAGTGCATCGTTTCGAGGGCGGGCCTGCCGATCCATGAAAAGGCGTGGGCCAGAGCGTAACCGAAGGGAGACCATACCTCAAATACCGGAAAGTCAGTGATGGCTATGCGCATCGCCTCATTGAAAAAACCGGTAAGGACGATGAAGGTGATCAGCGCGAGCGCAAAGGTGTCGATCATCTTGGTGTCGAGCCGGGAGGGTTTCACCTTGTACCTTCTGTAGATCGCCATGACAAGACCGACGAGAACGATCCCACCGAAGAGGTCGCCGGCGAGAGACCATATAAGGTAGAAGTTTCCGTAAATGAACTTGGTGTGGAAGAAGAGCTCGGTAATGTCCTCCTGCACCACAATGATCGCCGTCACGATAAAAAGGCCGATAAAGCCCCAGAAAAGGCTTACATGGAAGATGCCGGTGTAGGATTCGCGAAGCACCTTGGCCTGGAAAATGACGTACTTGAAAAACGCGTAGATCCTTTTTTCGTGGAAATCCGTGCGGAGCTCTCCGACCCCCTGCCTCCAGATTATTATTCTACGGTAAAGGGTGATGCCGAGATAGATGAACGCGGCGAACATGAAGATGTATATGCCCCAGCGCATGAAGCCATGCGGGCCGCCAACATTGAAGTACATCTGGCGGGCGATGTCGGTGGCGGGCATATCGTACAAACCGGCGAAATTCATAGGAATCCTCCGCTTCTGTTAGATATGGAACGATAATCGCTGGTGATAAATTGAGTTCTCAATGAACTCTCACGGAACAGATTTGCTGCTTACATGGCGAACAGGACGGTTTTCCGCGCCTGCGACGGGAAAACCCCGCATTGCCGGGTCCCGCAACAACTCCAATACAAACCTGACTACTAAAAGTCCATTACGTAACCGTTGGGATGGTTGTCAACTTTATTTTATCGCTGAAACATGACATATTAATATGAATGTATATATTTGTACGATGGCGTTCGCCCGGGTTTTAAAAGATGGGCGCTCGGCCCGCGGAGCGCTTTTTTTAATGTTCCAGTGCGGGATTCGTGATATATTTCCGCAACCGGAGTGGACATTTTTTATTGACATCACCTCGGAAAGGGGCACATAGTGAGCCCCTTGCGGCGCCGCCACGGGCGGCGTCTTTATACATCGCGCTATCTTATCCAGAGTGGCGGAGGGACTGGCCCCGAGAAGCCACGGCAACCGTCCCCGAAAGGGGGCAGGTGCCAACTCCAGCGGACAACAATCCGGGAGATGGGATGGCAGTTTATTGAAAAATAAACCGCTGTCGCCTGTTTCCGATACGCGGTTTTTTTTAATGGAGAGAAGACCCGCTTTGCCGGGCGAACGCATGAAGACGAATGGAATACTCGATGTGCCCGATGACTCGGTAGGACTTGTTAAAACCGAATACTTCACTTTCGCCGCTTCGCCGGACGAGATGCGGCTGGTTTCCGGCAAGAGGTTGGGTCCGGTAACGCTCGCCCACGAAACCTATGGGAGCCTTAATTCGGAACGCACGAACGCCGTGCTCCTCCTGCACGCGCTTTCGGGCTCCGCACACGCGGCCGGATATAACAGCAACGATGACCTGTACCCCGGATGGTGGGATCTCTACGTCGGTCCCGGAAAGACCTTCGATACGGACAAGTACTTCATTATCTGCTCGAACGTGATCGGCGGATGTATGGGCTCGACGGGGCCCACCTCCATCGACCCGGGGACAGGAAAGGAATACGGGTTGAGCTTCCCGATCGTTACGGTCCAGGATATGGTGAACGCGCAGTATCATCTGGTGAGGCATCTCGGTATAGACCGACTGCTCGCGGTGGCGGGCGGCTCCATGGGCGGCATGCAGGCGCTTCAGTGGTGCATCTCGTATCCCGACATGGTCGCATCGGCGATCCCCCTGGCAAGCTCGGCTTCGCTGTCCGCGCAGGGGATAGCGTTCAACGAGGTGGGGCGCCAGGCGATCTTTCGCGATCCGAACTGGCGCGGCGGCGACTATTATGGAGGAAAAAAGCCCGAGGCGGGGCTGGGGCTCGCACGCATGATCGGCCACATCACCTATATGAGCGAACGGCTGATGCACGAGAAATTCGGGCGCAGGCTGCAGGACGCAAACCTCTTCAGTTTCAACTTCGAGTCCGAGTTTATGGTGGAGTCGTACCTGCACCACCAGGGAATAAAGTTCGTAAACCGCTTCGACGCGAACTCGTACCTGTATATCACCAAGGCGATGGATTACTTCGACCTCAAGGCCGATTACGGCAGTCTCGGCGCGGCTTTCGAGAACGTGAAGGCCGATTTTCTCATCATAAGCTACACTTCCGACTGGCTATACCCGAGCGAGCAATCGAGGGAGATCGTTCGGGCCCTTCGCGCCTGCGGCAAACATGTCGGCTATACCGAGATCGAATCGGACACCGGGCACGACACCTTTCTGCTCGACGACAAGCAGACACAGCGCAATATCGCGAATTTTTTGAGGAGCCAGTTTGAAAAGCACGGCTGATCATGGCGGTGAAATCCGCGCTGGGTATGACATTATAATCGAGGAGGTCCCCGCATATTCGCGCGTGCTCGACCTGGGCTGCGGCGACGGGGTTCTGCTCCACGCGCTCCAGCGCATCAAGAAGATAGACGGGTACGGCGTCGAACTTTCGGCCGAGGGGGTGAGCATGTGCCTGGAGAAGGGCCTGTACTGCTACCAGGGCGACATCGACGACGGCCTGGCCGATTACAAGAGCAACTCGTTCGATTACGTCATCCTCAACCAGACACTGCAGAGCACCAAGAAGCCGGAATACGTGCTGGCGGAGATCATGCGCATCGGAAAAAACGCGATCATAAGCTTTCCGAATTTCGGGTACTATCATATCCGCCTGCAGCTCCTCTGCAAAGGCACCATGCCGAGGAACAGGCTCCTGCCGTACGATTGGTACGAGTCGCCGAACATCCATCTTCTCACCATACGCGACTTTTTGAGCTACTGCCGCGCGCGCCATTATCCGGTCAAGAAACAGCGGCACTTCAATATTGGGAACGGAGGCGTATCGCTTTCAAGTGCCGTCGCGGCCAATCTTTTCGCGCAGTACGGCATGTTTGTCCTTGACGGCGAAAAATTTACCGGCGCTTTCTGATCGCAACCATGCCGCCATTCAGAGTGATATCGCGCTACAGGCCGTCCGGAGACCAGGAGCGGGCGATCGACCTCCTGTCGGAGGGTATTGGCGAGGGCATGAAGTACCAGACGCTCCTCGGCGTTACCGGCTCGGGAAAAACCTTCACCATGGCCAAGGTGATCGAGCGGGTAGGGAAGCCGGCGCTGGTGCTCACGCACAACAAGACACTCGCGGCCCAGCTTTACCGAGAATTCAAGGAGTTCTTCCCCCAGAACGCGGTCGAGTACTTCGTTTCGTACTATGACTACTACCAGCCTGAGGCATACGTGGCCTCGCGGGACCTTTATATAGAAAAAGACGCGTCTATCAACGACGAGATCGACCGCCTGCGCCTGAGGGCGACTTCGTCGATCCTGACCCGAAGCGATGTCATCGTGGTGTCCTCAGTCTCGTGTATATACGGTCTGGGAAGCCCGGATGACTTCGAAAAGCTGCACGTGCCCCTGCGCGTGGGTGATGATTTCGGACGCGACGAGCTGTTGCAGCGCCTCGTGGCCATACACTACACGCGTAACGACATCTCGTTCACCCGCGGCACCTTCAGGGTCCGGGGCGACATGGTTGAGATATACCCGGCCTACCTGCAGGAATCGGTCCGCGTGGAGTTTTTCGGGGACGAGATAGAGGCCATACACCGCACCGATCCGCTTACCGGCAAGAAGATCGAGAAGGTCGACAACACCTACATCTATCCCGCCAAGCACTTCGTCTCAACGGGCGATGAGATGACGGTCACGGTGAAGATGATCGAAGAGGAACTCGCCGGTCGTCTGGCGAGCCTCAAGTCCGAGGGCAGGCTCCTGGAGGCGCAGCGCCTGGAGAGCCGCACCCGCTACGACATGGAGATGCTCCTGGAGATGGGCTACTGTTCGGGCGTCGAGAACTACTCGCGCATCATCGGTCGCAGGGGAGCGGGCGAGCCTCCGCCAACGCTCCTGGATTATTTCAAGGGCAACTTCATTCTGTTTGTGGACGAGTCGCATGTCACCCTGCCCCAGGTGCGCGGCATGTTCGAGGGGGACCGTTCGCGGAAGACGAACCTCGTGGAATACGGGTTTCGCCTGCCGTCGGCGCTCGACAACCGGCCGCTTTATTTCGAGGAGTTCGAGCGCATAATCGACCGCGCCGTTTTCGTTTCGGCCACGCCCGCGGATTACGAACTCTCCGTAAGCTCGCGCATCGTGGAGCAGGTTATACGGCCGACCGGGCTCATCGATCCTGCGATCGAGGTGCGCCCGGCAAAAAATCAGGTCGACGACCTGATCGGCGAGGTGCGCATACGCGCGGAACGCAACGAGCGCGTGCTGGTGACGACGCTCACCAAGAAGATGAGCGAGGATCTCACCGCCTATCTCGAAAATGCAGGCATCCGCGCGAAGTACCTGCATTCCGAGATCGAAACCATCGAGCGAGTTGAAATAATACGTGACCTCAGGAAAGGCGAGTTCGACTGCCTGGTCGGTATAAACCTCCTGCGCGAGGGTCTGGACATCCCGGAGGTGTCGCTGGTGGCCATCCTCGACGCCGACAGGGAGGGCTTTCTGCGCTCGGCCCGCTCGCTCATCCAGACGGCGGGGCGCGCGGCGCGCAACCTTGGCGGCATGGTCATTATGTACGCTGAGAAGATAACTCCCTCAATGCAGACGGCGATCGACGAAACGAACCGCCGCCGGGAGATGCAGCACCGCTACAACGTCGAGCACAACATCACCCCCGCCTCCATTTCGAAGGAAATCCTCGATATCATCGAGCGGGAGTACCACAGCGACGACGAGTACGCCTCGTATGTCGCCGACTACAAAAACGCCTATCGCACCTTGGATCCGGGAACGCTCAAGGGTCTAATCGAAACCATCCGCACCGACATGCTTGAGGCGGCGTCGAACCTCGAGTTCGAGAAGGCCGCGGTGCTACGCGACCAGATGATGGAGGCCGAGAAGAAACTGATCCTGCTGGAGAAGGCAAAAAAATGATATCACTGCCGAACGAAAACGACATCCTCCCCATTATTGACGCCGCTCTGAAAGAGGACATAGGCGACGGTGACGTCACCTCTGAGGCGATATTTACGGGTGCGGATATCTCGACGGCAAGGGTGATCTCCAGGCAGGACGGGATATTTTGCGGCGGGGGAGTCGTTAAAATGGTGTATCGTCGCGTCGATCCTGACGTGCGGGTGTCGCTGGTGAAAAGCGACGGCGAACGGATCGCCCGCGGCGAGACGGCTTTCATGGTGTCGGGACGCACCGCAGCGGTCCTTACCGGCGAGCGGACCGCGCTCAACTTCGCGCAGCGCATGTCGGGGATCGCGACCGGGGCCGGCCGCGCGGTGAAGCTGGTTGCGGGGACGACCATTCGCATACTCGACACGAGAAAGACCGCGCCGGGGCTTCGCCTGCTCGACAAGTACGCGGTGGCGGCGGGGGGCGGCACCAACCATCGCATGGGCCTTTTCGATATGGTGATGATCAAGGACAACCACATACGGGCCGCGGGCGGCATCGCCGAGGCGGTGCGGCGCGTGCGTATGGCCCACGGTGCGCGCTTCAAGGTTGAGGTCGAGGTCACCACGACCTCCGAGGCGCGCGAGGCGGCCGACGCGGGCGCGGACATCATCATGCTCGACAACATGGAAAGGGAGCTCATGCGCGAGGCGATAGAGATAATCGGCGGCCGCTCGAAGATCGAGGTTTCGGGCAACATGGATGAGGGTCGCATACGCGAGACCGCGGAACTCGCGATCGATTTTATCTCGATCGGCGCGCTCACGCATTCGGTCAGGGCGTTCGACCTCTCGATGCGCTTCGAGTAGCGCCGGGCCTACTCCCTGCCGGGTTTCAGCGTCGTGTGGGCCGGGTAAAAACCGTATCGCCGGTAGAAGGGGAGCGCCTCCTCGTTCCCGGCCGCCACGACGATCGTGATCTCCGTCGTTTCCCCTGCCTTCAGCCATTCGATAGCTCGTCCCAACAGTCTGTCGCCCGTGCCGGAAAGCCGATACTCCTCCTCGATGAAAATCGAATCGACCTCGCCGTACCCGTTGCGGTCTATCGTGCTTATACAATATCCGACGATCGTCCCACCGTCGCGCGCTACGTCGATGTTGATGTCGATATCATCCCCGAGGAATTTTTCTATCCGCTTTTCGAAGGTTAAGGATTCGTAATACGGGCCGAAATGCGGCGAGCGGTGCAGGTGGTGAAACCTGAGCTTCTCCCATAGCGGCCGGACGGCCTCGATCGCGGTCACTGGCACGGTGGTTATGTCGATCGTTCCCATGAGTCGCCTTTTGTCGCAATTACCGGCTTTCCCAGCGGTGGCCGCTGAGCGCGATGAGCAGTATCGCCGGCATGTAGAACAACCAGGTAATGATCATGCAGTATGGCGCAATCGATTCGACCCGTATGTTGTAGAGCACCCCTATGATTTCGGTCGCGAACCAGGAGCTGACGCCCATCGCGATGAGCCAGGCGTTTCGCGCTGGGAAGAGCCGGTTTCGCACGGTCTCCCATCCCACCCAAAGCGAAGTCGTGAGGACAAGGGCGTAAAAGAGCGAGGGATAGAACTGCCCGGCCGCGTGAAGTGGAGCGGCGAGAAGTATGAAGATGACCGTCACCGGAACGTAGAAGCAGAGCGGGAATGCCATTCGCCGCGCAAGCGGCGCGTCGGAGCGGAGAAACTCGAAACCGCGCGCATGGCGTGTGATGAGCAGGATGTGCGCGATGATGGAGAGCGCGGCGCCGACGAGGAAGGCGGTGTTTTTAAGCGAAACGTCGTCGTGGTACACCCATACGCTCATGGCCGCGTCGACGATGACGATACATACGTACGCTATTACGAGCAGGAGTGTATCTTTCGCGCCGAGACCGTTCTTCCCGATTCCGAACACTATGAGGGCGCAGAGCAGGGAGACAACGGGTTTTGCGAAGGCCGGGTAGACGCTGCCGGTTCCGTAGAGATGGTTGCTCAAGTCGATCGAGAAAAATGATCCGGTGATGAAAAGCGCAAGGGCCGAGGCGGCGATGACGAGCCAGAGCCGTGGATTGGCGGTCTGCGGATTGGCGGCCTCTGTCATTGTGTTCCTCCTGTCGATTTTTATTTCGTTAATACGCCGGTACACAGACGAATTCTTCCTTCCGCTCATGGGCGGTAATTTTCAGCCACCGGTCAGCAGTATGTACAGCGTGAGCGCCCCCTGGGCGACCGATAGCGCGAGCGTGGCGGCCAGCATGAGGCGCGATATCGGAAGCGTAAACTCCGTGCGCCCCCGTCTGATAAACCAGGTGTGGGCGAAAAACGCAAAAATCCCCCCGCATGCGACGAGC
>DATIKU010000019.1 GCA_035477215.1 Spirochaetota bacterium
ATCCGTGTTTCCAGTGGGATGTAACTGTACATTTCTATTTGGGTTTTGTTATCTGTTCCTCTCATGATTGCTTTATTATTTGCCTTGACTGTTTTGGCAATTATTTTCTATACTTTAATTGAGTTTTTCAGGAAACTGTTAAACAGCAGAACCGCTGCAAAGCTCCGCCGGGAGGCGTGCTCCGCACCCGTATGGCCGACGATGTCCGGTGGATGGCCGGTGGATGGCCATCGGTTGTTTCCATTTCCACCGCCGAAGTGAGCTCCTCCACCGATGCCGCCTGGTTCTGTGAATTGTCGGAGAAATAGACCTGTTGAAAATTTCAGTGATCCGGGGTTTCCCCCCGCCAAAGCGAAACAGTCAGTCCGGCGGATGATTTTACGGTCCACCCGCTATTCGTCGATTTCCTCAACCACCGCATCAGGCGCGTTCCTCTTGACCGACTCCACACCGTTCAGGCAGGCCTGTTTGGAATAATACGCCTCCCCCGTCGCGATAATCTCACCGTTCGAGGCCTTCAGCCTGAAACGATACTTCTCGCTGGCGTCCCTGTACACTTCGAATTTTCCCGCCATGGCTCCCTCCGGTTAAAGGATTATGACAGTCAATGCGCCACGGGATTCTCTACGTGGTTTCATATCCGATCCCGTCCGTATGCGTATACCGCCCGGATAAACGCGCGTCGGTATGTCCTCATATTTCTTCCCATGGCCGCAATAGCCGTCATGCGCCAAGTTAATTAAAAAACACCGGTAAAGTCAATAAAATGGGCAGCCGCGGGATTACAAACCCGCTGGTGCGCATGGCGCGATTGCTCCCCCAATCATGATTTTAAATATTGTTCAGGAAAATCCTTGAAATGACTTGATTTTATGCCGATTTTTACTAAAATCGCTCATTATACAGGAATCATATGGATTTTGATTCCCTTCGGCGGCAAAGGGCAAAGAGGAAGAATGGCACCCACGCAATTTAAAGTAGAAAACTACATGGCAAAGTCCTTTATCACCGTAGAGGGAAAAAAAGATTCGGGAAATTTTTACATCATCAGGGAGGGCAAAGTCCGGGTGATGCGGGAAAATCCGGTCGCCGGCATTGAGCCTTTCTCGGTCCTCGGCCCCGGTGATTTCTTCGGCGTTGTGTCCTGCATGAGCGGCCATGCGCGCACGGAGACCTCGGTCAGCCTTTCAGGCGTATCGCTCATTTCCGTCGAGCGCGACCAGTTCGGAATCCTCATTCAGAAAAACCCTGCAATCGCGATGAAAATCATCCGGTTTTTCAGCAAGCAGCTCAGGGAGTTCGACCAGGCGATTACCCATCTCACTTTCAAGGGAACGGCCGAGGAAGACCCCGAACACCTGTACAATATCGGCGAATATTATCTCAAAAAACGCGCCCTGAACCACGCCGCATACGCATTTCAGCGTTATGTTCAATACTGTCCCGCCGGGCCCAACCGGGATAAAACCATCGAGCGCCTGAAAACGCTCAAGGCGCCCCTCAAGGTGCCCGACAATCCGCAGGGCGGCACCATGACCCGCAATTACCGCGACAGTACCATGATTTTCTGCGAAAACGAGCCCGGCAACGAGCTCTATATCATACAGACGGGCAAGGTCAAGATCACCAAGATCGTCGACGAGGAGGTGCTTCTTGCCGTGCTCAAGTCCGGTGACATTTTCGGCGAAATGGCTCTCCTCGAGAACCGTCCGCGCAGCGCGTCGGCGATTACCTTCGGGGACGTTACCCTTCTTGCCATCAACAAGTCCAACTTCGAAAACATGGTGCAGGCCCAGCCCCAGCTTGCGACGCGGCTCATCCAACTGTTGAGCGAACGAATATGGACCGCGTATCGCCAGCTTGAAAACCTCATGATACGCGACCATCTCGGAAGAATCTACGATACGCTGCTTATCCAGATTGAAAAACAAAAAATAAAGATCGCCCCTAAGCAGTCGCATAATTTCGAATTCGGCTTCCGCGAGCTTTTCAACATGGTCGGACTCCCCGCCGAGAAAACCGATATGCTCTCCGTTCAGGTCCTCGAAGACAAACATTTCAAGCTTGAGGAAGGAAAGCTGATCTGCACAGACCTCGATGAACTCGAGAAGAACGTGCATTTCTATCGGAAGAAGTCCATCATGGAAAGAAAACGTGAAGCGCAAAAAAGTTCTTAAAATCACGATCGTCATACTCCTGCTGCTTATGCTCGCACTCGCCGGTGGCGTGGTGCTTCTGTACAATTTTTACCCTAAAGACAGCGTACTGACCATTCTCTCCGCACAGGCGGGCAAGGAGCTTAAACGCACTATCGTCATCGAAACCCTCGATTACAGCCTGCGGGGCATTGTGCTGCATAAGCTCAAGCTGCACAACGGGGCCAAAGACTGCCCCGGAGTGTTTGCGTCCGCGGATGACGCCATAGTCAGGTTTTCCCTCCTCAAGCTCATTTTCAAGAGGGAGTTCGATATCAATTTCGTCAACATCGTCGGCCTGAATTTAAATATCTGCTACAGGGACGGCGCGTCAAACCTTGAAAATCTTATAGCCGACCTCAGTACCGACGATTCAACTTCCTTTGCCGCCCGGCTCGACACCATCAGGCTTTCCCGGGCCAGGATAAGCCTGCGCAACCCCCCATCGTATCTTAAACCGCTCGAGGGCGAATATCTGGTGGACGGCATCATCGACTTCACCGGGGAAAAATCCCTGACGTTTTCAGACGCCGCCATCACTCTTCCCGAGAAACGGGGCACCCTTTTCCCCGATCTGCGCATTATTCTACTGAAAAACGATTTCGAGATATCCGGGACTGTTTCGCTCGAACGGTGCGCGCTTGGATGGGTTTACCGTTGGGGGACCGATCTCACACTGCCCTATCAGGATTTTTCCGGGAAGGTTACGAACCTTAAAATAAGCCGAAGATCCGTGGAGGGCTCGCCCAGGGGAACATCCATTCTGCCGGGCAACAGACCGCTTATGGTCAACGGTTTCTGTCGTGTAAATATCGATGGTGAACGTGTTTTCATTTCCAATACCCAGGGATCGGTGCTGTCATCCTCCTTTCTCATCGAGGATTTCCTCTTTGACTTCCACGGAAATATCAGAAAGTTCTCTATCAAAAACATCGACGCTCGAATCGACGACATTCGTCCCGTACTCCCATTCCTTCCGGAAGAGCTTAACGGAACGGCCAAAGGCTCCCTGGCGCTCACGGAATCGGGTTACAACGGAACGCTGCAGATAAACGCCGGTTACGGACAGGGTGACGCTATCGTCAAAAACGCCCACGCCACCGTTACGATCAGCGCCAATCGGATCCAATGGACCCCGGCCAAAGCCTTGCTTTTCAACCAGCC
The DNA here is from genome assembly GCA_035477215.1 of Spirochaetota bacterium. NCBI lineage: Bacteria > Pseudomonadati > Spirochaetota > Spirochaetota bacterium. Next base: position 3,360 of record DATIKU010000019.1, read on the forward strand.
TTTCGACATTACCTTCAGTTCCACGGATGGTGCATTCCGCAAGTTCCAGATAAACGCATCGGGTGCCGAATTCATACTGCCGCAAAACCTGAAAAAAACCATCACCCAAAAGCCGCCCGATACGCAAAAAACAATGACGGAATTACCCTTCGACGTATCCGGCACCGTTTCGGTCGGGACGCTTACGATCGACCAGTTTTCGTTCGGACGCACCTCCGCCGTCTATTCGCTCTCGCGCAAGCGTCTTAGCTTTGGACCGGTGCAATCCGAATTCATGGGGGGCGAAGTACGCGTTAAAGGCTCGGTCGATCTCGCCCATCCCAATACAATGGTGGATTGTTCGGTCAACTTCGACCGTCTGCGGGTGCAGAATTTAAGCCGGTTGAGTGAACGTTTTAAGGACCGTATATTCGGGCTCGCGAGCGGTAATGCGGAATTGAATTTTTCGCTTTCCGAAAACATCGAATTTCATAAATCGCTTCGTGGAAAGATGGAATTCACCATCGACCGGGGCAAACTGGTGGATACCGGCATTCAGAACGGTCTCGGGATACTGCTTTCCGATTTAAAATACAAGCTCAAAGACCTGGAGTTCAGTAAGATATATGGCAATTTCACGATTTCTGGAAACGAGTATCAGATCAATTCGTTCCTGTTTTCCGCGCCGGACGTACGGCTTAAGCTCGACGGATACATCAACACCGAGCTCGAAGGCGATCTAAAAATCGATCTGGAGTTCACCCGCCAGTTCATCCAGGACCTGCCGAACCCTGTGCTTCTCCAGTTAAACAAGTATAAAAGAGACCGCTGGTTCGTTATTCCATTTCAGTCCAAAGGAAAGGACGTTTCCGACAGCAAAAATATCATACGCCTTCAGTGATTACCGCCGGCCAGTTCGCTTTTCACCTTGTTCATCAGACCTCCCTTCGCGATAAGATCCTGCATAAATGGAGGAAACGGCTTCGCCGTGTACTCGCGGTTCTGCGTGTGGTTTATAATTTTACCCGTATCGAAATCCACCTCTACGATATCCCCCTGCGCAATTCCCTTCGCCGCCTCCGCCGACTCGACAATGGGCAGACCGATGTTGATGCTGTTGCGGTAAAAAATACGGGCGAATGAATCCGCAATTACGCATGAGATGCGCGCCGCCTTGATAGCGATTGGAGCGTGCTCGCGCGAAGACCCGCAGCCGAAATTCTTTCCGGCCACGATGATGTCCCCCGGCGCGATCTTCATCATGAATTCGGGATCGGCGTCCTCCATGCAGTGTTTTGCCAGCTCGTCCGCATCGAATGTGTTGAGGTATCGGGCGGGGATTATCTCGTCAGTATTGACATCATCGCCGAAGCGCCACGCCTTGCCCTTTGCCTTCACTTTGTCCTCCTGGAACCATTATTATTTCAATTCGTCGGGATGGGCGATCCTGCCCAGTACCGCCGAGGCTGCGGCGACCGCCGGTCCGGCGAGATAAACCTCGCTTTTCGGGTGCCCCATCCTGCCGACGAAGTTCCTGTTGGTCGTGGCGAGGCAGCGTTCTCCCTCCGCGAGGATGCCCATGTGCCCGCCGAGGCAGGGGCCGCAGGTCGGGGCGGATACGGCAGCTTCGGCCTGAACAAAAATATCGAGCAGCCCCTCGGACATGGCCCGGCGGTATATTTCCTGCGTCGCTGGAATTATAATCAGCCGTATGTTTTTGTGGACCTTTCGATTTTTGAGCAGTGCGGCCGCCTCGCGAAGGTCCTCGATCCTGCCGTTGGTGCACGAACCTATCACCACCTGGTCTAACCCGACACCCGACTCCCGGGCAGGCCTGACGTTTTCGGGAAGATGCGGGTACGCAACGAGCGGTTCAATACGGGAAACGTCATACTCCCGCACAGCGGCATAACGCGCGTCAAAATCGCTTTTATAAACGGTGTACGGACGCGAGCTTCTCTTTTTCACGTATTCAATGGTCTTAGTGTCCGGCGCGAATATCCCGTTTTTAGCGCCGGCCTCGACGGCCATGTTGGCCATGGTGAGCCTTCCCTCCAGGGAGAGCCCGTCGATCGCTTCGCCTGTGAATTCCATCGCCATATAAAGCGCGCCGTCAACGCCGATATCGCCTATTGTATGAAGAATGAGGTCTTTGCCGTTCACATATGGATTGAGTCTACCCCTGTAGACGAATTTCATCGATTCCGGGATTTTAAACCATGCCTTGCCGGTTGCCATCGCGGCGGCCATGTCCGTTGACCCCACGCCTGTGGAGAAGGCCCCCATCGCCCCGTAGGTACAGGTATGCGAGTCGGCCCCGATGATGAGCATACCCGGGCGCGTAAGCCCGAGCTCCGGGAGGAGCGCGTGCTCCACGCCGACTCTTCCCACATCATAAAAGTGGACGATTCCGTATTCCCGCGCGAAATCCCTGAGTATCTTGACCTGCTCGGCCGATTTAATATCCTTATTCGGGGTGAAATGATCGGGGATGAGCGCGATGCACTCCCGGTCAAAAACATCCTTAATTCCCAGATCTCGAAATTCCTTGATCGCAATCGGCGCGGTAATATCATTACCCAGCACCAGGTCAACGCGCGCCTCGATCAGATCACCCGGCTCGACCGACTCCCTGCCGGAATGTGCCGCGAGTATTTTTTCCGAAATAGTCATTCCCATTGAAAACTCCCGTACGCAGTCTCACTTTAATCTTGTTTCACCGTTTAACGAAGCGAAAAAAATCGGAGAACAAAAGTAGCCATGAGGGTTTCAAATTGCAAGCGCCTTTTGAGGTTTATTCTCCGGTCGCAAGCACTTCATTGACAGCCTGAAAGAGCTCCTGAAGATCGAAGGGTTTAATGAGTACCTTTTCCACAAAACGTGTCTCCGATGCGTCCATCACGAGGAAGTTGCCCGATATTATAATTATCCTGGGGCGGTTTTTCCTCGTCTTGAAATGCTTGACGACGTCCCATCCGTTGAGATCGGGCATCTGTATATCGAGGAGCATGAGGTCAACAGGTTCTTTTTCAACGTAGTCGATCGCGCGGACACCGGAATATTCCGATCTCGCGTCCGCGTTTTTTGACGCGAGCGCCCGGACCAGCAGATTGTTCAGCTCGACCTCGTCGTCGACAACCAGTATTTTTTTCCCGTTGAAATCGAACTCGGTGTAATTCTGAGAGACCTCCCTGTCAAGGGCCTCCACGGTGCTTATGGGGATTTTGATGAGGAAAGTCGAGCCTTTCCCGGATTCGCTTTCGACTTCGATCGTGCCGCTGTGTTCCTTTACTACTCCGGCCGCAACGGAAAGCCCGAGCCCGGTTCCTGGAATAGAGCTGGACCCCAGCGGGCCCTTGGTCGTGAAAAAGGGGTCGAATATTCTGTCCTGCATCTCGTGAGGTATGCCGGCCCCCCTGTCCTGGATTCGGATAAAACCATGGCCGTCGTCTTTGCCCGTCTCGATGGTTATCTTTTTATCCTCGCTGTCGATCATCGCGTCACGGGCATTTATCATAATATTCATTATGGCCAGGCTTATCTTGGTCGCGTCCAGAAACATATCATCGAGTATGCTCTTGTGCATGATTTCGATGCTGATCCCCTGGCTCGAAAAGTCCGGACGCAGTATCTTCACACAGCCGTCCACTATATTCTCGAGATTGACCAGCACTCGTTTGGACGGTTTCTTGTTCGCGAAAATTAAAAGCTGGTCTATCAGGTGGCTGGCGCGCCGTATTATTTTAAGGATGGTGCTCATATCCTGCGCGGTCTCGCCCGACAGATTGCTCTGCGACAGCACCAGTTCCACCAGGCCGTAAATGCCGGCGTTCATGTTGTTGAATTCGTGGGCAATCCCAGCGGTCAGCGTAGTTATTGTAAGGTTTTTTTCGAGCTCCACGAGCTTCTCGCGGGCCATAAGGTCCCTGTCAAGGATAATATGAAGGAATACATGTCCCTTTTCGCCGTTTTCAATCTCCGCCGGGATGATCCGGCATCGAACATCCTCCTCGTACTCTCTTATCCGTATCTTCTGGCGTACTTTCAGCATCCCCGTGGGAATGACGAAGTCCATGTGGTCGATTGGGCATGCCGTACCGCGCCGGGCGCATGCGCTGAAGACTTGCGAACAGTTTTTACCCAGCAAGTCCGTGTTTCTGTACAGACGCCTCGCGAAATTATTCACCCCGACGACCGCCCTGTTCCTGTCGATTACAATGACGGCGTTCGGAATGGCGTTTATGACGCTCTGATAATCGAATTTTATCTTTGTGGACATTAGTGGTTAGTTCGGTCGCACTTATCACCTATATGTAACATATACTCCACAATCAAGGCGGCATCCAATATTTTATTTCATAATTCTTGTTATTATTGCGTCCGCTGCGATCTCGATGAATTATTGCCCGGCAAACAATAAATCGGCATCTCCGCGCACATGATTCCCCCGGTATCACGGGAAAAACCACCGATTTTTTGGATATTCGTATGTCTTATAACATCAGGCTCGAATGCGCAAGTATAAATGGCAGGCTGTTTGAATTACGATCCGTTTCATTTACGGCCAGGGTTCCCAGTCACCCCAGTTCGCAAGGTATTTGGCGAACGCCGGTGTCCGGGCTACATTGTCCTTAAGGAATTCCTTCGTCTTCCGTACGATCTCCTGCTCCCTGTCACGCGAAATTTCCCCCGTCATGACCCGGCTTCTCAGGAAAACAAAATAGGTATCGAGCACATCATGCGTGCAGTAATCATTGATCTGCCCCGATTTCCCCTCAAGAAACAATGAATAAACCTCGTCTCCTGTCGTACCTATTTTACCCGGCTTTCCGAGCACCTTGGCCAGCAGGTTCAATCCGCCCTGCATCTTTATCGCATTGAAATTGGAAAGCCAGTCGTGAAGATCGATGTGGCGTGTGCCGAACCGATATCGTGCACCGAACTTGTCTTTAAGGTGTCGCTTGAGTGGAACCGCGTATCTGTATGCCATCAGTTCGAGTAGAGGTATATCGAAACCCCGTCCGTTGAAGCTTACAAGCGATGCCTCTGAATAATTATTTTCCACCCCGTCCCAGAAAAGCCGTGTCATCTCGGCCGGCCTGAATTTTGGAAAATCGAGCGAAACCATTTCGCCCATCGTGAAATCCTCGGCGATCTTCGCCACGCATATCGAGACGGGGTACTGAAAGGTGACCGGGATAAATGACGAGACACCCTGGGAATTTACCAGCATTTCGTCCTGGAAATTCTTGATCACCCGAGCATCGTCTATGTCCTGTCCGGGATACTTGACCATGCGTATCAGCCGCGCGTCGGGAACGGACTCTATGTCGAACACGAGGTATTTAACGGCCTTTTTATCCAATTTCCGGCTCCTGTCATGACTTTGAAAAGGCATGCGGCTTATCCTGTCGCCGCATGCCCCTGCAGGATGCGCATGGTGCGGGTATATGGCGTTTTAGACCTCTGACGCTACTTCTTTTTCATCTTCGCTTCCATTTTATCAATATAATCTCTGATGTACGGATCTGTTTCTTTTTCCCTGGCGGCCCTAAGGGCATCGATGGATTTCGTTGAGCCTATCCTCGATATCGCAAGAATTGCGGCGTATCGAACATCGGCGCTAGAGTCGTTAAGCAACGCCTCGTTGAGCGCATGAATACCACTCTCATCCCCTATCAGTCCAAGCGCCACGCAGGCGTGCATCCTGGCTTTTGCGCTCGAGTTATTTTTAATAACCAGAGCGATGGACGGAACGGCCTGCTTTTCTCCGTCATCTCCAAGCTTATCCGCGGCGGCCACTACGGCGGCCTCATCTTTACTCGACAGATCTGCGATATACTCCTGCGTTGATTTTTGTTTGGCCTTTCCGGAGTCCTGCGCGAACGACACCGACGCCATAAGCGCCACGGCAAGCCCAGCGATAAGATATTTATTCATTTTAAGCTCCCCTTTTGTATAGTAAAACAGCGTTATAACCGTCTGGATTCTTCATAAATTCTACACCCGTAATTTCACACTTCCATTTAAGAATGTCAATTATTTTATACCGCCAACTTCATGTTTTCACCGGCACCGAATAAACCATGATCAAATCGAGAAACACCATATGGAGTTGCAGACTGCCATGATTATTCAAACAACAAACATCATTGATACTCCTGGAAAAATTAGGGCATAATAGCAAAATTATGATTTGACAGGAACAAGGGGACATAAAGCATACAGGCATTAAAACAGCACCGGGAAAGGCCATGGACGACGACAGGATGGAACAGGAAAGCTTCTCCGCGCTTCTCGAGGAATCACTCAAAGGCAACGACAATTTTTTGATCGGTGACGAAGTTACGGGCAGAGTTGTATTCATCACCGCAGACAGCGTTTTCATCGACATGGCGGGCAAGAGCGAAGCTATAATCGACAGAAAAGAGTTCCTCGACTCCCGGGGAAACCTCGGCGTCAAGATCGGTGATATAATACGCGCGTACGTCGTTTCTCTCAGTCGCGGGGAAATATCCCTTTCGACAAGGATCGGAAGTGGTCCCGTATCGCCCGAGCTTATCGAGATAGCGCGCAGCCACGGCATACCCGTTGAAGGCACTGTTGCTTCGACCACCAACGGCGGCTACCGTATATCGATCTCCGGCATCGAATGCTTCTGCCCGTTTTCCCAGATCGACATCAGGTCTCCCGCAAAACCAGAAAGCCTTATCGGCAAAACCATGTCGTTTAAAGTCACCCAGGTGACCGAAAAAGGACGCAACATTGTCCTGTCCAGGCGTTCACTTCTGGAGGAGGTGCGCCAGATCAGGGAGGGCGAGCTTCGTAAAACATTGAAAGTCGGCGACCTGGTTACCGGCATAATTTCGTCCCGGCAGGATTTCGGGCTTTTCGTCGATCTCGGCGGTGTCGAGGCGCTGGTACCGAGGGTGGAGGTTTCGTGGAGTCGTTCCAGCGGCATGGACGGTTTCGCCGTCGGCGACGAGGTCAGGGCGGTTGTCCTCTCAATCGACTGGGACAATCGCCGGCACAGCCTGAGCATCAGGCAGGCACTGCCGCACCCCTGGGGCAATATCGGCAAATACTCTCCCGGCTCGGATATTAACGGCACGGTCACCAACATCATTAAAAGTGGGGCCTTCGTGGAACTGGAGCCGGGCATAGAGGGCTTTTTGCCCATCTCGAAGATGAGCCATACCCGCCGTGTCGACAGGCCCGAGGACGCCGTTTCGATCGGATCCCCGGTCAACGTGAGGATCATCGATATCGATACCAACGAAAAAAAGATATCGCTCGAGCTTCTCACCGGCGAAGCCGATCCCTGGCAGGCCGACGCGGCATCGCTCATGGATTCCTTTTTCGACGCGAGCGTCGAGTCCGTTCGCTCCAACGGCGTTACCGCCCGGCTCTCCAACGGCATGCTCGGGTTTATTCCCCGTGAAGAATGCGCACAGCCTCGCGGGACCGATCTTCAGAACGCATATCCCGCCGGAAAAGACGTTAAAGTGGTCATCAAATCTCTCGATAAAACCGGCAGAAGACTTACGTTGAGCGAATCGGGCGCCATTAAAAAAGAAGAGCGCCAGGAATATGAAAAGTTCATGAAGAGTTCTGCTTCGACTGATGAGAGCTCTTCATTCGGACGCCTTTTCAAACAGAAATTCGATGAAATCCAAAAAAAGGGGGATTGATCCGCATCGATAATGATCAAACTCAAGAACGGTTTCGAAGTGCCCTACAACCGTGACATCGACGCGTTTCTGAACTTCCTGGCCCGGTCTATAATCCGCGAATCGATCCATTCATCGTTGATACCCCGGGATACCTCCGAGGATATCAGGAATGAAGCGGTGCTCAGGGAGATTATGGATAACTGCATTTATGTAACACACCAGGTATTCGAACTCTTCAAAACAGATGAAACCGCCGGAAAGCTGCTCGCCACCGGCTTCTTATTCAACTTCGTTATTCTTTTATTTCAAACCATGGAAGGCTCCGGAACATCCTCATCCGGGCCCCCGGCATCTGACTCAGAATATCCCGAAACGACTCATTGAACGGCGGCATCCCCTATTGAAATGCAGAACCTTCCCATTCGCGATGAGAATACCAGCCTGTTTGCAAAGGGGCTTTCTGTGTCGACGTTCGCTTTTTCAGGGGGATGGATGCGTGTCGTTTCACCGCAACCCGTTAGCGCGTTCCCCGCGATTATGTTCGCCATTTCGCCCATGAAATCGTAGTCTAATTCCCCCTGTTCCCCTGAAACCGCGCCCATGCGCTCCTTGAGGGAATCGAGCATCCGTCTCTCCATATAAAAAGAGAATATTTTGTCCCCGTGATACGACATTCGCATGTCAACTCCCACCAGGTCGTCCGCGATGATGTCGCTCTCCTTTTTCAAATAGAGCCTGCTTCCGAAGAAGAGTTTGAACACCTTCCTTGCGGAACGTACTATTTCGTGGTCCAGTTTTTCCATTGACACTCCCCCGCATTTGAATAATCTGACTTTTCGTAAAATACGGAATCTTTGCGAAATTGCCGGCCATGGCCGGAGTAACCCGTTTCCACTTTTTCCGCGAAGAATCCGTCGATACATATGCTATATTAATCGGTGATATCGTCCCTACTTGATAAGCTTTTTACATCACGCGATATTCAATATGGGTTTATAGTATGGTTATTGTATATTAGGGTAATACTGCGGGAATCCGCCAGCCTGCGGCGGGAAAAATTCAATATTTTCTAACTTGCGGCAATTTTTCTGTTATAAACGATATATCCTTGGACGCGGGAGAGAATGAATGATTAAAGCCGTGCTGTTTGATATCGACGGAACCATACTCAACTGCCACGGGGCCGGGCGCCTTTCGCTCGAACGGGCCTGTGCTGATGTATTCGAGACCATCGGCCGTATGGCCGATATCAATTTCCAGGGCAAGACCGATCCTCTGATAATTTATGAATCTCTTATACCCGTCGGATTTTCGCGCGAAAATATCGACGCCCGCCTTGGCGAGCTCAGGGCGCGCTATACCGGATATCTTTCATCCCTGATAAACGAGCACGAGGTCGTACTCCTTCCGGGGATCGTTCCGCTGCTCATGGAGCTCACTTCAATCGAGAACGTTATTATCGGCCTGTTGACGGGTAATTTTGAGAAGGGGGCGTCGATAAAGCTTTCGCGGGTTGATCTCGGCGGGTATTTTTCTTTCGGCGTGTTCGGTGACGATACCGCCGACCGCAATGAAATGCCGCCCATCGCGCGCGAAAAGATCCACCTGCTTTATGATCACATCATCGAGTTCAGCGACATGGTTGTCATCGGCGACACGGTCCACGACGTGGAATGCGGCAAGAGGTCCGGGACCCGCACCATTGCCGTGGGTACCGGATGGGCCTCGCGCGAGGAACTGCTGCTCCGTGGCCCGGATTACTACTTCGCAGACCTTGGAGATACGCGCGACGTGCTCGCCGCGCTCACGGACGCGCTCGGCCTCGAGACCGTTAACTGAACATGCCGGAGAAGTGACGATAAATCTCACCGGCGTGGTTCTCGTCCCTGCCCTCAACGATAATTCTGAAAATCGGCTCGGTGTTTGATGAGCGCAGGTGTACCCACCCCCCCCGAAAAGGTCCGTCTTTTACGAAATCTATCCGCAGTCCGTCTATATTGCTGATGCGCTCTTTCCCGAACTTATTCCTGATGCCCGAAAGGATCGAAGGGGTATCGGCGCCGGGCGGAAGGGCGACCTTCCCCTTCTTCATGATATAGCGCGGGAGGTCCGCGACGATCCTCGACACGTTCTCGCCACGTTCGGCCATCATCTCGAGCACGTACGAGATGCCGGCCAGGCTGTCCCTGCCAAGATGAACGTCCGGAGCGATCACCCCACCGTTACCTTCGCCCCCTATCCGGGCCCCCAACTTGCGCATCCGTTCGACCACGTTTATCTCGCCCACCCTGGTACGTGTGAAGGGCGATCCATGGCGTTTTGCTATGTCCTCGATCGCGCGCGTCGTCGAAAGGTTGACTACAACCCTGCCAGGCTTCTTCGAAAGCAAATGTTCCGCTACAAGGGCCAAAGTGTATTCCTCGCCGATCGGGATTCCCCGTTCGTCAACGATCGCGAGCCTGTCGGCATCCGGGTCCTGCGCGAAACCTATGTCCGCGCCGGATTCCTTCACGATCGCGCAGAGATCCTTGAGGTTTTCGGCGACCGGTTCCGCGCCGCGCGGAAACGTGCCTGTTATTTCGCAATGCACCGGTATGATATCGCACCCCAGGCGCGAGAGGAGGTCTTGTGTAATTAGTGAACCGGCACCGTTTACTGAATCCAGCGCCACCCCGAAACGTCGTCGTGCGATTTTTTCGACATCAACGGTTTTAAGCACTCGTTCTATATGAATGTTCGCGGTATCGGTGAGCGATAATATCCTGCCCGTTGAATTCCATTTTTTAGACGGGTGATTGCGCTCCATAAGCGCGAAAAATTTGTCCATTTCCCTCTGCCCCAGGAAGGTACCGGATTTACCGATCAGCTTGAACGCGTTCCATTCGATCGGGTTGTGTGACGCCGAGACGACAATGCCTCCGGACGCACCAAGATGTTCCACCATCACCTGAACCGTCGGAGTGGGAACTATTCCAAGGTCCACCACATCGCATCCGTAGAGCGCGAGCGCCGATTCGGTCATGCCGGCTATCGCCTCGCCGGTTATCCTGCTGTCACGCCCCACAACGACAGTTCCGTAGCGGCAATAACGCGCGAAGGCCGCGGCCACTTTAAGTATAAGCTCCGGCGTGAGGCTTTCTCCGACGATTCCGCGAATCCCGGAGACGCTCTTCATCAGTCCGTCCTGCATGATCAGTTCCGTCGGCTCCGGCGCGTCTTCTTGCGTTTCACTCCGCCCGTAACCGGAGCCATGTCGGCGTCGTCTTTCCGCCTCGGCTGCGCCGGCTGCGGCGCAAGCGGGATGCCACCTTCGCCGAACTGGCCTATCTCGTGACGAAATTCCTCCCCTATTTTTTTGAATTCGACCTCTTCCTCTATTTTCTCTCTTATTTGCACCTTCATGAGAAACTCGACGATATCCTGTCGCATACGCTCGAGCATCATGTTGAAGGACTCGAAAGCGCGAAGTTTATATTCTACCAGCGGATTACGCTCGCTATAGCCTACCGCCCATATCCCGTCACGCAGTTCGTCCATCGCGAGAAGGTGCTCACGCCATTTCGTGTCTATTACCTGCAGCGATATCATCCTTTCAACGGCCCGCATGGGACCGGGCCCGACTTCTTCTTCTTTCTTACGGTATTCACCGAGCATCTTCTCCTGGAGCGCAGCTACGAAGTCCTTGTACGAAAGCTTGTGCGGATCCACCTCGTTATAATCAAGACCAACCAGAAAGGTGCTCTTTAGCCATAACTTAAAAGCGTCGAGGTCCCAGTCTTCAGGGTGCTTTTTACCATCTGAATAAATTTCCACCCCGATCTCGCATGCACTCCGTATATAATTTCGTATGTTTTCCGATATATCCTCTCCCTCAAGGAGATCGGCGCGCTCGCGATAGATGTATTCGCGCTGGGAGTTCATCACGTCATCGTACTCGAGCAGGTGTTTTCGTATTTCGAAATTGCGGCCCTCAACGCGTTTCTGAGCGTTTGCAATCGCCTTGGAGACCATGGTGCTTTCAATTTCCTGGCCTTCCTCCATGCCCAGCCGCTGCATAACAGCGGATATGCGCTCAGAACCAAAAATACGCATCAGGTCGTCTTCGAGCGATAGATAGAACCTCGAGGAGCCCGGGTCACCCTGACGACCGGACCGCCCGCGGAGCTGGTTGTCGATGCGGCGAGATTCATGCCGCTCGGTGCCGAGTATATGAAGTCCACCCGCATCGACCACTTTATTGTGGTTGTCTATCCATTCACCCGCTGAACGAATAACATGCTCGGCCTTGTTTTTATCCTGCCCTATCATTCCGTTGACAAGAGAACGCATTTTGTCAATCCTTCCGGCGAGAGTATCGAGTTTGAACTCGCTCCAGACCGTCGCGTCGTGCACGGGGACATGGCTTTCCAGCTCATCCATATAAGAGCGCCTGCCGCCCAGCACTATATCCGTGCCGCGGCCGGCCATGTTGGTTGCGATCGTCACGGCCGCGGGCCTTCCGGCCTCCGCCACAATCCGGGCCTCGTGCTCGTGATATTTCGCGTTGAGAACATTATGCGGTATGCCCCGCTGGCGAAGCATATTGGAGAGCTTCTCCGATTTTTCGATGGAGATGGTTCCCACCAGAACGGGCTGTGACTTTGCCCTGAGTTCATCTATTTCAACGACGATCGCGTTGAATTTTTCACGTTCGGTACGGTATACGCGGTCGGGATAATCCCTGCGAATCATCGGCTCGTTGGTTGGTACGACCACCACGTCCAGTCCGTATATCTTTCTGAACTCCACCGCCTCGGTATCGGCCGTACCGGTCATGCCGGCCAGTTTCTTGTACATCCTGAAAAAGTTCTGGAACGTGACCGTGGCGAGCGTCTGGCTTTCGCGGGCGATCGTGACGTTTTCCTTCGCCTCCAGCGCCTGGTGAAGGCCGTCGGAGTAGCGCCGCCCCGGCATCAGCCGTCCGGTGAACTCGTCCACGATGACAACCTGCCCTTCCTTGACGATATAATCGACGTCCCTCTGGAACAGGGTATGGGCTTTTAACGCCTGATTGACATGGTGCACCAGCTCAATGTTTACGTTGTCGTAGAGGTTGTCGATTTTCAGCAGACGCTCAACGTGTTTTACCCCCTGCTCGGTAAGGAGCGCGTTACGGTCCTTCTCGTTTACCTCGTAATCTTCGCCTTCGATCAGGCTGGGAATGATTCTGTTTACCAGATAATACTTTTTGGTCGATTCGTCAGTCGAGCCCGAAATGATAAGCGGCGTACGCGCCTCGTCGATAAGAATCGAGTCAACCTCGTCCACGATACAGTAATTAAGCACGCGCTGCACCTTGAGACTTTGATGCTCAACCATGTTGTCCCGCAGGTAATCGAAGCCGAATTCGTTGTTGGTGCCGTAGGTTATATCGCAGCCATAGGAACGCTGGCGCTCCCCGTGATCCATATCGTGTTGAATAACACCGACGCTAAGCCCGAGGAATCGGTAGATCGGACCCATCCATTCGGCGTCGCGACGAGCAAGGTAATCATTGACGGTTACAATATGGGCCCCCAGGCCCCCGAGGGCATTTAGGTAAACTGGAAGTGTCGCCACGAGCGTTTTCCCCTCGCCCGTCTTCATTTCCGAGATTTTACCCTGGTGCAGGACGGCGCCGCCCATCATCTGAACGTCGAAATGGCGCATGCCCAGCGTACGGATCGAGGCTTCTCGGACAAGCGCGAAGGCTTCCGGTAGAATTTCGTCAAGGGATTCGCCCTTTTCAATCCGCCCTCTGAACTCCGTGGTCTTTGCCCTCATCTCGTCGGCAGTGAGCGCTTTAATCCCCGGCTCGAGGTCGTTGATGCGGGCAATCAGCGGTCGGAGCTTTTTAATATCCCGCTCATGCTTCGTTCCGAAAAATATACTGAGAATCTTATCAACCATTAGGACGCTCCTGGAAATGTTCGGTTCGGCGACTTTAAACTGCCGCCTGTAAATCGCCATGACGCAAACGCCCGACCTCAGGCATGAATGCCGGAGTCCAGCGGACGTTTTTCAGCTTGATAGCGGCGTCTTTTCAATTCGCGACGGCTTTACCAACTATAGGGTCGTGCTCGATCGCGAAGTTACATGGCGATTAACAGCTTGACGCTATTATTGCAACCATAATCCCTATATCACATCGTAGATTATCATATCATCACGGTTGATGACTTCCTTGTAATAGGTCCCGCTCAATATTCCGCGAATTTCTCGGGTCTTTTTCCCCTTGATCAGGCCCAACTCGGCCGCGCTGTAATTGCTTATCCCCTTGCCGATAGCGGTCCCGTTTGCGTCCATAACGTCGACCGCGTCTCCCTGATTGAACTTTCCGGTAACGTCGATGACCCCCGAGGCAAGGAGCGATTTATTACTTCCAACGAGGGCGCTGACCGCTCCACCATCGATGGTTATAACCCCGGAAGATTTCATATTGAAGGCAATCCATCGCTTGCGGCTCCGCATGTGGTTTTTACCACCCGTGAAGAGGGTCCCGATTCGCTCCCCTCGCAAAAGCGCCGGGAGCACACCGGGTCTTCTACCGTTTGCGATAAGCATAAGCTCCCCGGATTTCATGATTATTTCGGCCGCCTTTATTTTAGTCGCCATGCCCCCCGTGCCGTGCGCGCTCCCCGTTCCTCCGGCACGACGCCGGACATCCTCGTCAATTATTCGAACCTCCTCGAGTGGAATTTCATCGGTCAATTCCCTGTAAAAGCCCTCAACGTCGGACAGGATGATCAGAAGACCGGCCTCGACTATGTTCGCAACATGCGCCGAAAGCGTGTCATTATCGCCGAACCTGATCTCCTTGACCGCGACCGAATCGTTTTCGTTTACTACCGGCACAACTCCCATTTCAATGAGCGCGTTGAAGGTGTGACGCGCGTTAAGAAAACGCCGCCGGTGCTTTACATCGTCCTCGGTCAAAAGAATCTGCCCAATCGTACGGCCATGCTTATGGAAACATTTGCGGTACTCGTCCATAAGGATACTCTGGCCTACGGCGGCCATTGCCTGCTTTTCCGGGATACTGAGGTTTTCGCGCTTTTTCTCAAGGGCTCCGGCACCCGCGCTTATGGCCCCGGAGGTTACCACCACCACCTGGTATTTTTGCTCGATCAGTGCCGCGATATCGCCGACAAGACGTTCGATGCATCGCCGGGATATCTTTCCTTCTTCGGTTATCAGGGACGTGCCGATCTTGACGACTATCCGCTTGACGCCTTTGAGTATCCCCTTGCGCGGCATACGCTACTCCATAAGTTCTTCTATAACGTTGATCAGCCTGTCGAGATTCAGCCCGCTTATCGACGAAACCGGAATAACCCTTTCGTCTTTAAACAGTGACTCCATCCGCAGTACATCACTCTCATCCGCCAGGTCGACCTTGCTCAGGAGGACCGCGGAGGGACGAGACAGCATTTCCGGATTATAGGTTTCAAGCTCCGATCGCAGTAATTGCAGCGCATATACGGGATCTTCGGCGGTGATGTCGATCAGAAACAGTATGACCCTGACGCGCTCGATATGCCGCAGGAAAGAAAGGCCGAGCCCCAGACCCCTGTGAGCGCCCTCTATTATTCCCGGAATATCGGCAAGCCGTATACTTGTGCCGTCGGCTCTTTGCACGACCCCCAGGTTTGGGATAAGGGTTGTAAACGGATAATCCGCGATTTTTGGTTTGGCGTTTGTGAGTTTTGACAGCAGCGTGGATTTTCCCGCATTGGGCAGCCCGACAAGGCCGACATCGGCTATGAGCTTGAGGTTAAGCCGTACGCGTTTCTCTTCTCCAGGCATACCAGGCTGCGCGAAACGCGGCGTTTGGTTTGTGGGAGATTTAAAAAAGGCGTTCCCCTTGCCGCCGATTCCTCCCGCCGCAAGCAGCATCGCGGGCCCTTCCTCCGTAAGGTCGAAGAGTATCTCCCCCGATTCATCGTCGAATACTTCCGTACCGGGCGGAACTTTAATCACAAGATCGGCACCGCGCCTGCCGCTCTTGTTGTTTCCCATTCCAGGCTGTCCGTTTTCGGCTTTGTAAATCCTGTCCTTGAAAAAGTGGGATAGATTGTAATATGAATTCCGGGTCTCAATGTATACGTCACCGCCTTTGCCGCCATCGCCTCCGTCCGGTCCGCCTTTTGGAACGCATTTTTCCCTGAAAAATGATACCGCTCCCGCACCGCCTTTACCGGCGCGAACATTTATAGAGATAGAATCGGTGAATTTGGCCACATTATTTCCCGCTGTCGATAAAATGATAAATCGCGTGCCGCGGGGACGCTCAATACTGCGTCTCTACGACACGCGATCCTTCCCTGTGTTATGATCGGGCAAACTCACGCCCTGAGCGGCCCCGTGCGTCCGGAACTCCGTCAGGAAGCCGGATATACGGAAACCCTTTTCCTCGTTTTGTTGACAAACTCGAACTTTATTACCCCGTCGATTGTCGCGAAGAGCGTATCATCGCCGCCTTTGCCGACATTATTGCCCGGATGTATTTTCGTACCGCGCTGTCGCACGATTATCGTTCCGCTTTTCACGAGCTGACCGCCGAATCTTTTGACACCCAGCCGCTTCGACTGCGAGTCTCTTCCGTTTCTTGTCGAACCGCCGCCTTTCTTATGAGCCATCTCGTACCTCTTTCACTGTTGTATAAAACCACCGCTTTAAGTCGCGGCATCATGTCTATCGTATACTTATTTCGAGACTTCCGGGGTATTCTCTTTCAATCTCCCTCAATCCCGCAAACATCGTTTCGACAATAATTACAAGCGCCTTCTTTCGGGACTCGGGAACGCCAACAAGCGCTATCCTCGTTTCAAGTAAACCCTCATCCTGTACGACGTCCTGTTGTATCCCGGCAACCTTCGTTATTCCTACAACCGCGGCCTGCACAATCGCCGAAATACCCGCGCAAACAACGTCCGTTCCCTTCGAGCCAAGCCCCGCGTGTCCTTCTATTCTGATTCCCAGCTCATCGATGCCAGCCGCGTCGTGCCATGAAACGGCGCCGCGGCTATCCAGAATAACCCGAACCACATCCTTACTTGATAACGAGGTCCTGTATCTTTACCTGAAGATAACGCGGGCGAAAACCAAGGGTGCGGGTATAATTCTTTCTTCTTTTAAACTTGATCCCGCGGACCTTTTTCCCGTTTATCTCTTTAAGAATCGCGGCCGAAACCTTCACATTGCTCAGATACGGCCGACCGACCATGATTCTCTCTCCATCTACGATCATGAGCACCTTCTCGATGGCGAGCTTGTCGGTTTTGCCCTGGAGCGTCCGGTCGACATTTAAAACCATGTCTTTTTCGACCTTGTATTGCTTTCCGCCTATTTCAACTATCGCATACATTGTTTTCTAACCCTGTTATCCTTAAAATCGCGTTTGCTGTGCCCGCATAACAACAAGGGGAGCTCCACTCCCCCATACGTGGGCCCACAAGGATTCGAACCTTGGACCCCCTGATTATGAGTCAGATGCTCTAACCGACTGAGCTATGGGCCCCGAAGAGGTGACACGGTACAACAATACGGCATTTTTCGTCAACCAAATAATTATGTCCTTTCACGCATTCCAAGGCGGTCAGCATCAGGGATTGTGTAAATCTCACCGTTTTCGTCACATGAGAAGGTCTAACTGCGCCAGGCCAGCGTAAAAACGCGATAATCAGTCGCCGCGCCGGTTCTCCACCACTGCAACATATGGAGAATGGGACCGCCCGAAACCGTAGTAAAACCGTTTTTCGTTGATTTCGATGGCGTCATTGTATGCCTCGACCATCCCGACTACATGTATTATGGCCGCGACGACAAAGAGCAGACCCGATACAATCAACATGGATTTCCTTTCCGTACCCGATGAATCTCCAAGGAGCGCCGCGTATAAATAATAGCCCGACGCGGAATAGCCGACCACCGAAAGCAGGCAGAATGATATGCCTTTGAGATCTTCTTTTAGATAAATATGACCGCCTCCCGGTATTATCAGGGAAAGCATGCAGGCCAGTCGCGGATCCTTCTCCTGATAAACAGCCTTAGCGTCTCTGCGCTCCTGCGCCTTGGTCCCCAGTTCATCATAATACTGGGGGGCCGGGCGCTCCCGCTTTCCGGCCGCTTCCTCTACCGTAACTGCGTACAGTGAAGGAACAAGGTGAAAGTGCGCCATAAACATCCCCATGACGAAGAGGGTGATTCCTCGTTTCCATCCCCCGCGCGGGAAGGTGGAAAAGCCGGCGTTTGTGTGTTCTGCCTTCATTGCCCGCTCCAGTATATCGTATAAACGGCCCCTCGGTACGTTAATATCCTTTGCAGGCGAATCCTACATCCTTTACCGGAGTAATTGCAAGTACTTTTCCACACCCTCTATAAAAACGAGACCCTGTTCCTTCCGGTTGCCTTCGATAGATACAACGCCTTATCCGCCCGTTCGATGAAGCTTTTATTATCTTTATCGACGGAAGGCTTGAATTCTGCAATGCCGAGCGAAATCGTAACACCCAGTGTTTCGCCATCGCATTGCACCTCTGACTTCTCCACATTTATGCGTATTCGCTCCGCGACTATTATGGCGACGTCACGCGTTGTGCCGGGAAGCACCACCGAGAATTCCTCGCCGCCGTAGCGGGCGGCAAGGTCTATTTGCCGCACGTTCTGCATGACTATATTCGCTACATTTTTAAGGACCTCGTCACCGCAGGTATGACCGTGCTCGTCGTTGAATTTTTTAAAATGGTCTATATCTATCATAATTAGCGACAGCGGCGTCTTCTGGCGGACCGCCCGCTCCCGCTCCTCTATGAGCGCGGCCTGGAAATAATGGTGTATCTTCAGCCTGGTCATCATATCCGTGGTAGCCATTTCATACAGGTATGAGTTTTGTATGGCGATCCCCGCAAGGGTGGATATATTGAGCATGTATTCCTTTTCAGATTCCGTAAACGTTTGTTCGTTGATCCTCTCACCGAGAACGATGATACCATTCAGCTTTCCTTTGGACTGCAGCGGCACGACCAGTATGGGCATGATCACGTTCATGGTGTCCATGACCGGATCATCGCCGAAAATCGCGGCAAGTTCGTTCATCGTGAAGCAGCGGAGCTTCTGTTCAAGAAACGCTATGAGTTTTGAATCGACAGGTATTTCATATTCGACGGTGTGGTCGAGTTCAAAACCTTTATAATTCCGGTGGAGGACGTACGCGTCGGAGCCGATGGTCTTTTTTAGAAAAATGCCGGCCTTGAACAGCTGCATCTGCCCCATGCAGGTAAGCAGGATCGATTCGATGAGCTTGTTGTAGTCCAGGGTCGAGTTGAGGCCTTTCCCTATTTCTATGAGCTGCTTGAGATCATAAATTTTCCGCTCGTACTGTTCTATTTCGATCGGCAGCTTGATTTCAACGTCATACTTTTTTTCATCGTTCATCAAAGCGGCACCAGGCACATCTTGATCGGTCCGGACAGGTCCGGTCCGTTGCGCAGGGCGCGCGCATCAACCCATCGCCAGCGCTTCCGCGGCGTTAACGCGCCCGTCGTAAATCGCCTTACCTACAATGCAGCCCTTCAGTCCACGCGGGACAAGGGCCGCAAGACGCTCTATATCCTCTATCGACGATACACCGCCCGACGCGATCAGCGAAATACGGCCCACCTCATCGAGTATGTTTTCCATCGCCTGTATGTTCGGTCCGCCAAGCATCCCGTCGGTGGAAATATCCGTATAAATGAACTCCACAAGGCCCATTTTTTTCAACTCTTTAATCAGGTCAACCGCCGCCACGCTGGTAATGTTTTTCCAGCCCCGGGTCGCCACCATGGAGTTTTTCGCATCAACTCCGGCGACGATAAAACTTCCATACCGCTCTACGATCGCCTTCGGGTCTCCCTCCAGCACGGCCGTCCCGAGTATGATTCGCGTAATTCCGGCGTTGAGGTATGTCCGCACCGCCTCTAAATCGCGAATCCCCCCGCCGATTTCGATTGGAATGGTGAGCGATTTTTGAATCGACATAACAATATCGATGTTGACCGGCCTACCCTCGAAGGCGCCGTCCAGGTCTACGACATGAATAAGCTTGGCCCCCATTCGCTGGAATTCAAGCGCCATCGCGACGGGATCGTTCGAATATATCGTTTCTTTTTCCGGATCACCCTGTTCAAGGCGGACGCATTTGCCGTTTTTAATATCGATTGCGGGTATTACGAGCATACCGCCCTCACAAAATTTTCGACTATCCTCAGGCCTGTCCGGTGACTTTTCTCGGGATGAAACTGCGTTGCGACCAGGTTTCCCCTCCCGACGATGCAGGGGAAACGTACGCCATATTCCACCTCGCCGAGAATCCACTCGGTGTCATCGACGGTCGGATAATAGCTGTGAATAAAATAAAAGTAACTGCCCTGGTCTATCCCCGCCAGAAATTGAGAGCTTCCGCTCAACTCGACGCTGTTCCAGCCCATGTGGGGCACCTTCAGCCGGGTGGATTCAAATCGTACCACCCTGCCTGGAATGACACCAAGACCGCGATTATGACCGAATTCCGCGCTCGATTCGAACAGAAGCTGGTATCCCAAACATATTCCCAAGAAGTATCCACCGGCTGCAATAAACTCTCTGAGCGGCGAAACCCACCCCTTCTCCACAAGGTGCTGCATCGCCATTCCGAACGCCCCGTCACCGGGCATAACGAGCCCGTCCGACGAGCGTATCGATTCAGGATCGCTTGAAACACGCACGTCCGTGGTGTACTTTTCGACGGCTTTTACCACGGAGCGTAGATTTCCCATCCCATAATCAACGACCGTGATCATGAAATGGTCCCCTTTGTCGAGGGGACGACATCCCCATAGTCCGGCTGGATGGTACATGCCCGCCGCAACGCCACGCCCAGCGATTTGAAGACCGCCTCGTGGATGTGGTGACGATTGTCGCCGTAATACAGCAAAACGTGCAGGTTGATCTCCGCGTTCGCCGAGAATGACCTGAGAAATTCCATCGTCAGTTCTTCACTGTACCGGTTGATGTATCCGCTCAGTTCAGGACCCGTGTATTTAAAATAAGAGCGCCCCGACAGATCCACTACACTCATCGCCAGCGCATCATCCATGGGAATCACGGCCTGCCCGAAGCGTTCGATTCCGGCCTTTTCGCCGAGTGCCTTCCTGAGCGCCTTGCCGAAGCATATCCCCGTATCCTCGACGGTGTGATGATCGTCCAGCTTATAATCCCCGGTGCAGGCTATTTCGAGAAAGATATGGCCGTGACGCGCCGTGGCATCGAGCATATGATCGAAAAAGGGCACGCCCGTACTGATACTCGATTTTTCAGCGGAGTCGAGCACCAGCCGTATGGCTACATCGGTCTCCGACGTCTTCCGTTTTATTTCCGCTTTTCTCATAATGTTATCATTCCACCCGGTGCGCGCGGGGTTATTTCGCTTCCGGTCCTGTGCGGTATATCCGGTATTCGAAGCCGTGGTTGAAGGTTATCTGCCAGTCGCCGAGGGTCTTATAATAATACGGCCATGCATAGTCAAGCTTTAAAATGATGATCCGATAAATCGTAAACCCGGATCTGTATCCAAATCATCGAACTCCCCTGTCTCGGGGTCGATACCATTGAAAGAGTCATCCCCGGTAAAGCCGAAATCGAAAAAAAAACGTCTTTATCGACCTTAGTCCACCGAAAAGGGTAGAGCCGGCAGGCAACGATAGCCGTTATGAAAAAAGTCCCCGGCGGCAGGCATATCGGGTTAAATCGCTCAATCGCAATGCACCTGTAAAAGGTACACTCCCCAATAAAAAACCTAAAGATTTCGTTTTTTGGTTGCTTATTGAGACACTGTACCCTATCAAGTAACAAGTGCCTGCGGTGCCCGTGATAGGAACCTTATATTTTTGAACCAACACCAAGCGAAAGGGGTCCCCACATCCGCAGGTGGAAATCAGGCTGCCCGAAAGGGGAGTAGGTTGAAGCAGGCGTGCGGGAACCCACCTGTGATAACAGGTTCAAAATTTCGCTTCCTACACGGCATTCGCGGGTGTTATAAAAAGAGAACCGCCCATGGACACCATATTCGGAATCAGATGGAGAATCGCGGACTACACCGAGATTCTGCTGGCATTCATCATTATACTCGTGATACTTACGTTTTTCGGTTTGCTTCGCTACAACCAGCGCCTTAAAAACGAAAAGATCCAGGCCGAGCAGCTCTTTCTATTCAAAATCAAACAGCTCGGCCTCAGCAATTTTCAGGTGAAAATTCTGGACGGGCTGGTGCACACGCTCCGCCTGCCCGACGCGAGCATGATTCTCGAAAACCAGGGCCTTTTCGAATCCGCCATCGGAAGTTTCCTGGCATACCTCAAATCGCGCGGTGAAAAAGAGGATTCTCTCACATCCATTTGCCGCGATCTTATCATCACCTACGAGAAACTCTACAACCAGTCCACCTTTAGAACGCCTCTCCAGATGATAACCGAAATGGAAATCGGCCTGCTTCTTTTCATCACGACGAAAAGCGGGACCATCTTCATCGGCAAAATCACTCAAATCGAACCCGGACAACTTACGCTCGCCACATTCCGAAGCACTCGCGAAATCAACATCCTGGAGGGAACCGATGCGGACGCGTTTGTCTGGAGAGCGGGAGACGCTGAATATTCTTTTAAAACCAGGACTCTTTCCATCGCCGACAAATCCGTCTCGATACTGCTGCCGGAAGAATTCAACAGGGGAAAGGAAGTTCGACATCCCTTCATCGACACCATCATCCCCTGCACCATCACCAAGATCGCCGCGGCCCAGCTGGATTCCATAAAAAACGATACCGCTCCACTCAGTGCCGTCATCCATAAGATCCACCAGGACGAGCTTATCGTACGCACATCCAGAAAACTCGATTACCGCCAGTCATACACCATAGACTTCATACTTTCCGATTTCAAGATGCGCATTACCGCCATCGTCATCGCCGACAGGACCATCCAGGAGGAAAATGTCTTTTACCTCACGTTCAGATATACCGAAATATCCGAAGCCGCCAGGAGCCTTTTAAAGAAATACATCCAGGAACACCTGTAAGGACTGAGATCGATACAAATAAACAGGGAGGGTGTCCAAAAGGGTATCCTCATTTCATATTGTTAGGTGGGATAATTCTTCAAGAGGACCATCCGTCCCGGTTGAATAAATGCGAGGAGCTGGAGCGGATATGCAATGATGCGATGGGGGTTGATTTCCCCGGCCTGCAATTTCCTGAAAATGAATAGAGCACCGGCCTGAAAAAGGCCAAAGAACGCAACCAGGGCCGACCCTGTTTTGAGTCGGCCCCCGGTATCACAGAGTACCTTTACCCGGATCAGATCCTGATCTCGTCAAGCCAGCCAAATTTGTCCTCGGCCTCGCCGGTGCGTATTTTCGAAAGGCGGTCGTAGAGCTTCGTGAGCACCGGTCCCGGCTGGTCGCCGTTTCCGAAGGTCAAGTCCTTGCCACGGAAATGGATCGTGTTGACGGGAGTAATGACCGCCGCCGTACCCACCGCTCCGACCTCGTCGAAGCTCTCGACTTCCGCGATGTCTACCGGGCGGCGCTCCACCTTCATTCCCATGTCCTCGGCTATCTGCGCAAGGCTCTTGTTCGTAATGCTTGGGAGGATGGATTCCGAATCCGGTGTTATATAGCTGTTCCCCTTGATCGCGATGAAGTTCGATGTGCTGAACTCGTCGACAAAGCGCTTTTCCTTTGGATCGAGGTAGAGCACCACCGGATACCCTTTATTCTTTCCGTATGTCTCCCCGCGCAGACCGGCCGCATAGTTGCCGCCGACCTTGCAGTCACCGACCCCCTGGGGGGCCGCACGGTCATATTCCTCCACGACCAGCGCCTTAACCGCCTTGAAGCCTCCCTTGTAATAGGGACCGACGGGCGTAACGAAGACCAGGAAGATGTATTCCTCCGCGGGTCCGAGGCCCACCCGGGCGCCGGTGCCGATGATGAGCGGCCGCGCGTACATGCTGGCCCCCTTGCCATAGGGCGGAACGAAGCGGGCGTTGGCCTTCACCACCTTGTGTACGGCTTCCCGGAACATCTCGATGGGAACGATAGGCGTGAAAATGCGTTCGGAGCTTTTCTGTAGACGTTTGGCGTTTTCCTCTGTACGGAAGGCTACGATACGTCCGTCAACCATCTCGAATATCTTGAGTCCTTCGAACGCTTCCTGGCCGTAGTGCAGGCAGGGGGCCGCCATATGCATTGGAATAAACTCATCGGCGGTCACATCCGCTTCCGACCATTTTCCTTCTCTGAAATAATACCGAACATTGTAATCCGTTTTGACATACCCGAAGGGCAGCTCACCCCAGTCCAGATCCGCTTTTTGAATCTTCATTGATTTATCCGCTTTCATCGTCTTCACCCGTGCCTTTCAACACTTTGCCTAAACCCCGGCTTCTGGCGCAATCCGCAAGATCTCATTCCATATTTCGGGAAAATCCGTGCGCCCAAACCGCGCCATGCGTCCGGATGCAAAGTGTGCACGCTACAGCGGAGAAATAAAATTGTCAACAAGAAACCGCCGCGGCGCGGCTTTTCATTTGTTTTCTTTAGCGTGCGAGGAAAATGAAGCGCGGAAAGCGCCCGCGTGCATTCAGGGTGTCCGCCTGTTGTTGATAATGCGGCTTATGGTTTCGAATTCTTCGCCGGTTTCGAGCAGGAATTCGACACCGTACTCGCCGGAGACCTTCCAGACCACCCTCGATTTAAGGGCCCGGCCCGCGCCGCTTTCGAGATAGAGTGAGATGATATCGCCCGTCCCGAGACTTCCGCCGGATACAATGCAGGCCCCCGTGACGGATACGTTTTTGAGCGTACACATCACCCTTCGCGACATCTGCTCCGAAAGACAGTAGAAGTCTCGGCCCGCTTCCATCCTCCGGCTTTTTCTTCTTTCTCCGGGCATCTCATTTCCCCACGATGATTAAACCCTGACACAGCATGTCACAATCCGGGCAGAGGAGCAAGCGGGAAACCGTGGGTGGGGCGAAAGGAATTTTATCCGCGCGAATGACGGCCGGGCATTCCATACCGGCGTCAATAGATGTCGATCGGACCCTCGATTTGGCCCTCGATAAACTGGCGGGCGAACAGGTCTTCTTTCGAGAAAAAGCTTTCGGTATCGCCGTGGTACACGATCCGGCCGCCGTATAAGAGCGCCACCTCGCGTGCCACCTTCTCGACCAGTTTCAGGTCGTGGGTTACGACGACCGATGTTGCCGAGGAACCTTCCGATATGTCGAGGATGAGGTTGGCGATCGAATCCGAGAGAATTGGGTCGAGCCCTGCAGTGGGATCGTCGTACAGGATTATCTCCGGATCGAGACAAATAGCGCGCGCGAGCCCCACCCTCTTCTGCATGCCGCCCGAGAGCTCCGAGGGGAGCTTCAGCTCGCTGCCCGCGAGCCCGACCCTGGCGAGCGCCCCGGTAACGAGTTCTTCGACCCGATCCTCGTGCACACCCCTTCGCCTGAGTCCAAAGGCGACATTATCGAACACGTTCATCGAATCGAAAAGACCGCCCTTCTGGAAAACGTACGCTATCGACACACCAGAACCCGTCGCGCCCGCCATTCCGCGCGGATCCCGGCCATCTATGGTAATACCCCCCTCGTATCCGGCTATAAGTCCGGCAAAACATTTAAGAAGCACCGATTTGCCGCAGCCGTTCTTTCCCATAAGGGCCGTGCGTCCGCCCGTGGGGACATGCATGTCGATGCCCTCGAGAACCATCCGGTCGCCGAAACCAAGGCGCACGCCCGTCGCGTTGATCACTGGTATTTCCTCTCGTGTGACTCCCTGAGCGACTGGAGTATGTTAAGGTACGAAATGTACCGGTCTTCGTGTATCCGGCCCGCATCCACCATCCGCTTCACCCCGCAGTCCGGTTCGTGATCGTGGCTGCACGGACGAAAGGCGCATTCCTCCGCGAAATCGCCGAACTCGTAAAAATAATCCCCCGCCGTCTCCGGCTCGATGTCGACCAGCCCGAACTCACGCAGTCCCGGAGTATCAATAATCCTGGTCCCATCAACGGAATAAATCATCTCGACATTGGTCGTTGTATGCCGGCCCTTTCCTGTGCTTTCGGATATCTCCGAAACGCGCAGATCGAGGTCGGGGTGCAGCCGGTTCAGTATGCTGGTCTTGCCGACTCCTGAATACCCCACGAAAAGCGATGCGTTCTGCGCAATAAACCGGCCGAAATCTTCAATTCCCTCTCCAGTTTTGGCGCTGACCAGCGCAAGATCGATGGGCGCATTATCGTAGTACTCCATTATATGGGTCACGTCGCCCTTTTCGGCAAGATCGCGCTTGTTTATGCAAAGCAGCATCGGAATGCCGTCCTTGCACGCCCGTACCGACAGGCGGTCGACGAAACGAAGGTTGAGCCTGGGATTGTCGAATGATTGCATGATAACGATGCGATCGAGGTTGCTTGCGATAACGTCTTCTTTCCTGTTGCGCCCCTTTTCCTTGCGGGAAAACGCGTTTTTCCGCGGGAGAATCTCCGAGATGACCCCTGTCCCCTCTCGGTCAAGCTCGATCCGGGCAAGGTCGCCGACCGCCACGGGATCGGAGTATTTTCGCACACTCTTTTCCCGGCGCATCCTTCCGCGCAAAACACAGTTTATCCTTCGACCTTCATAGAGAACGGTAGAATACATGCCGAAGACCTTTACGACCGTACCGATTCCCTTCTCCATGACTCAGGCCGCATCGTGCGGTATTCCGCAGCGAAAGACGTAAATCAAAGAGGCGGGGCCGCTACACCCCGCCTCCTGTAGTAAACATGTAGTTATGCTCATAAGAACGACAGAGCGCTTATTTTTTGGGAACGACCTTAAAGGTTACGCGTCGCTGCTGCGCGTCCTTGGGATCAACGCCGGGAAGCAGTTCCGACGATCCGACGCCCGTGTAGGTCATCTTGGGAGAGGTCACCCCTTTCGCCTTTAGCGCGTCGAAAACGGCCTTCGCGCGGTCAGCGGAAATTTTGATATTTCCGGGCTTCGCGCCCACGGGGCCTTCGGGTCCGCGTGCGTCGGTGTGTCCGGTTACCTGAAGCACATAGCCCTCGGGAAGCTTGTCGATGACGCCCCTTACAACCGGGGCCGCGGCAGTCGCCCATTTGTCCCATTTCTGGGCCGGAACTTTCGAGCTCTTGTAGTCGAAGCCCTCTACGGGTATGCGTGCGAGCTGTTCGTTCTGGGCCCCGACGATGGTGCCCGACGGTGACGCGTCCTGTTTGACTTCAGGCGTCGTTTTGCATGCGAACGCGAACGCTATTAGGCTGATGAAAGCGACAATAGTTAATTTCTTCATTCCGTTTATACCCCTTACCTGTACCTGATTTTAAGGCCATTGGCCCTGCCCCGAACCTATCAGAATATAAAGGACTGTCAAGACAAAAAGTAAAAAATTCAGGAGTCCCGCCGAAACGCTCAAGTTTTTGGAGTTACATGCCGATATTGTCATAACAGGGTTCAATATGGCAATTCCCTCCCGATTATTGTTATATTGAGGCTCCTGGCACTGCGCGTAAAAGTCGTTTATGAAAGGCAGAATAGCCGCCCAGCTATTCTGCCTTTTGTTTTTTTCATTTGCCCTCGGGGAGCCGCAACAGCGCCAGCGGGACGAAATTCTTGAGGTCCCCGATCATGATCCCCATTTCCCCGACGTCGTTTACCGTGAAGGTCACCAGGTACTCCATTCCATTATGAAGGTTATGAAATGCGCTCCGTTTCTTTTTATCTTTTATCAAGGCCTCCACGTCAAACTCGATATCGATGTTTTTGCTGTCGTAAAACACAAGCTTATTGAATACGGTATCGAGGTATTTCAACCGGAGGCGGAGCGTAAGCGTTTTACCCTTGTATGAAGAAATATTTTCCTCGATATCAGCTAAATTAATATCTTCATATTCCTGCGCCGGAAGCGCGCCGGATATCGTTAGCACCACGCATAACGTAAAAAAAATCCCGGCGCGAATCATGCAGGCTCCCTCCTGAATGGATGATTTTCAGTTTAACCCCGGACTTTAAAGCGCGGCAGTAAAGATGGCAAGCAATTAACCGCTGTCTTTAGGAGAATGTGCGCGCGTCGTCAGGGGAAAATGTTGTTACAATGCCACGGGCTTTCAGCGCGCTAAAAATGCAAACGTCCATTTCGAAGCGCTGCATGAAAACTCATTATGAATCTTTATATACTGCTGCAGACCACCCTTGTCTGAAACCCGGCATTTAATAGCGTTAATTGCCGATAAAAAGACCAATAGAAACTGTCCGCCGCCGGGGAATAAAAATCCCCGGCAGGCGACCGGATGTTCAGATTTTTAACGCCCTCTTTATGGTGGAAATCAGATGAGATGGCGAGACCGGTTTCTGGAAAACGCCGTCAAAACCGAGCCTGTCGATTTCGATATTTGACGCCGTCGCCAAACCTATGCTGCTGAGGAGGTATACGGGAGCGCCCTTCCCCTGTTTTTTAATCTCCTCGGCCACTTTGGCGCCCGTGTCGATTCGCTCCATCATCATGTCACACAGTATCAGCGCGGGGTTAGACCTCGAGCTTTTTTCGACACCTTCGTCCCCGCTCATCGCCGTCTCGACCGCAAAGCCTTCCGTGGCAAGGATCGCGGAAATCGATTCGAGGATATCGGGATCGTCATCGATTATCAGTATGAGTT
Organism: Spirochaetota bacterium; assembly: GCA_035477215.1. Lineage (NCBI taxonomy): Bacteria > Pseudomonadati > Spirochaetota > Spirochaetota bacterium. The sequence goes on from DATIKU010000019.1 coordinate 31,779, forward strand.
TCCTGTCGTCCATGGTATGTCTCCTGACTAATGTTGAACATCACGCTTACCGGCATTCCCGGTGGTTTGCAACCTTTCCATCGCCTCAACGGATGATTCACCGATAACGCGCACAATAAAGGACAACGCCCTCTCCAGGCCTCTACTCGCTTCAATCGAGAGCCCCTCGCGAAGGTCCCATTCGTACCCGCGGATCGCCAGCATAAACGCCACCGGGGAACGTCCGTTTATCTCCTCGCACAGCGCGAGAACCGATTCCGCATCCAGGGAGTGCGTGGTGAAGCTTATATTCCGCGAAGGCAGAATCCGGGTGAATTCAAAAGGGGGATTCGATTTCATGGACGCGTCAACGAATACGACCACATCCGCACCGGCTATATCGTACGCGTCCTCAATATTGAGCTGGTAGTTCGCCTCGCAGCGGACAACATCCGGCTTTTCGCACTCCACGCGGCGTACCAGTTCTATGCCAAGACCGTCGTCGCTGCGCCCGGGATTTCCGATCCCCCATACGAACACCCTGAGCCGATCTCCAACGGTCATTTTCTCAAGACGTCGAGGGTCACGCCCTGTTCGTCGACGAGCTTCACCTCCAGCGGCATCCTCCCCAGCGCATGGGTCGCACAGCTAAGACACGGGTCATAGCACCGGATGGCCACTTCGACGGCGTTGAGCATGCCCTCGGTTATCTCTTTCTGTCCGTTGAGTTTTTCCTTCGCGACGTAATTGACGGCCCTGTTCATGGGCTCGTTGTTGTTCGTCGTCGAAACGATGAGGTTCGCCATGGCGATCTGATCGTTTTCGTCGACCCTGTAGTGATGGAACAGGGTTCCCCGCGGCGCTTCGATGAGGCCCACGCCCTCGCTCTTTCTGGCTCCCTTCACGACGAGGTCGTTTTTTAGCAGATCCTTATCGTTAAGAAGTTCCTGAATAACCTCGCCCGCGTGCAAAAGCTCGATCAAGCGCGCCCAGTGCATATGCATGGACATGTGATTCGGCTTGCCCTTGGTGTAGGCCTTGTATATCTCGAACTCTTTCTGTGCGAGCGGAGAAGGAATGAAGTCGCAGGTGTTCAGTCGGCCAAGCGGGCCGACGGTGTACCACCCGTCCGATTTCCCGATCGACCTGAGGTACGGGAACTTCATATAGCTCCACGAGCGCACCTCTTCCCCGATGTACTTGAGGTAATCCTGGTAGTCGACATCATCGAGGATCTTTTTCCCGTCTTTGTCGACCGCCCGCAGCACTCCGTGGTAAAAGTCGAGCGCTCCGTCCCTGCGGACGAGGCTCAGGTGGCTCGACGGGAATACCGCGAAATTGTCGATGAACGCCGCGTTCTTTTTATGGTATCCTATAAAGAAATCGATTGCTCCCTGTGCCCACTCGATCATTTTCCTGATATTGAGCGGATCAGCCCCTTTAATAAATTCATCTCTCTCTTCAGGGCTGAGGCACTTGTTGATGCCGCCCGGTATCGCCCCGGTACCGTGAATTTTCTTGCCGGCGGTCGCGCGGATGATCTCCTGCCCGAACTTGCGCATCATGACGCCCTGCACCGCGAGGTCCTTGTGGTGGATGGCGACCCCGATTACGTTGCGGATCGCCGGATCCGCGTCAATCCCGAAGAGCAGATCGGGCGATACAAGATGGAAGAAGTGTAGCGCGTGCGACTGAAACATCTGCCCATAGTGCATGAGCCTGCGCATCTTCTCCGCTGTCGGGGTAAGCCCGTCTCCAGTACCGGCCCCTACGATGACGTCCATCGCCTTCGCCGCGGCGAGGTGATGGCTGACCGGGCAGATACCGCACAGGCGCTGTACCAGCACGGGCGCCTCCCAGTACGGCCGTCCCTGTACAAAACGTTCAAAACCCCTGAATTCCACTATATGGAACCGGGTGTCCGTCACCCGGCCCTGCGGGTCGAGCTGAATGGTCACCTTGCCGTGCCCCTCGACGCGTGTTACCGGTTCTATCGTGATTTTTCTTCCCATTGTCTCTCTCCGTATCAGTCAAACTTCACGACTTCATAAGGCAGGTCTAAGGGCTTGCCCTCCAGAAGCGCCACGAGCGCGTTCCAGATGAGGTCCGCCATCGGCGGGCACCCCGGCAGGTAGTAGTCGATCTTCACGATCTCGTGCAGGGGATACACCCGGTCCAGGATCATCGGAAGCTCGTCGTCGTTGGGTATGATCCCGTCGTCCACGGTGGGACAGTTCAAATATGCCTCCTCCAGGCATTCCTTTACCGGGATGCCGTTGCGCATGGCCGGCAACCCTCCCATGATCGCACATTCCCCGAGTGCAATCAGTATTTTACAGTGTTTGCGGAAAAGCCGCAGGTTCTCGACGTTCTCGCTGTTGCAGCATCCTCCCTCGATGATGCCGATATCGCACTGTTTCGTGAAGGTCTTTATATCGTCGATAGGCGACTTGTTGAACTCCACGAGGTCTATGAGGGTAAGTATACGCTCGTCGATGTCGAGCACCGACATGTGGCATCCAAAACATCCGGCAAGCGACGCCGTCGCGACAACCGGCTTGCTCATATCGTTTCCTCCATTATTGTCTCGAATTGTCTAGGCGCGTTCGAGCTCGCCGCCGATCGGCGTGCCGTCGTATTTACGCTTTCCGATGGGCACCGCGTACCCCACCCCCTTCCTGATCAGAGATCCCACCGGACACAGTTCCATGGCTCGCTTCGCCTGTTCTTCGCCAAGCGATGCCGCGAGCTCGGGATCGTGGCCGATGCGCACCCTGCCGCCGCGATCGACAAGGCCGAAGACCTTTCTTCCATCGGCGGCGGTAATGCCCCTGACGCACCGCAGACACTGGATACAGCGGTTGCCGTCCTTGTATAGCTTCGGAATCGACGCGTCAACACTCCGCCTGGGCCATAGATACGGGAAGCGCGGGGCGAGCATGAGATACCGATAGGCGAGCGCCTGCAATTCGCAGTTGCCGCTCTTTTCGCACACCGGGCACATGTGATTGCCCTCGACGAACAGCATTTCGATGATTGATTTGCGCATGTCGTTGATCTCGGGAGTATTGTTTTCCACCATCATCCCGCTGGCGACCGGAGTGGTACAGGCCGCCATGTTCCTCCCGGCGACACTCACCGTGCATATTCTACAGGCGCCCGCGGGTTTGAGCCCGTCGTAATTGCAGAGCGTCGGAATATATACACCGCTGGAACTCGCGGCCTCGACGATGGTCTGCCCGGCCCTGGCCGTGCATTCTTTTCCGTCTATGGTGAATTTAATCTCGCTCATCTCAGTGCTCCTCGTGGACGTTTGGTATTCTTCCGGCCGCTTCACAGGAGGCCTTCACGGCCCGGGAGAGATCGAACTCGGTCGCATAGTCTACGTCCTTACGGACTTTCGCCTCGTATATCTCCCTGAAATTCTTGAGCGTCGTTTGGATGGGATTGGGTGATGTCTGGCCCAGGCCGCACCTGCTCATGGACTTGACCGTCAGACACCACGACTCGAGCTCTTTTATATCGGCCATCGTGCCGTGGCCGTCCATTACCTTTTCCAGCTTGTTGAGCAGCAGGACGTTGCCCGCCCGACAGGGCACGCACCATCCGCACGACTCCTCGACGAAGAATTCCATGAAGTTCTTCACGATTTGAAGCAGGTCCCTGTCGGGGCCGATAACGATCACCGACCCGCCGGTGGAGAGATCCTCGTACCCGATCCTGTGCCCAAAATCCTTCTTGCCCACGCAGGCCCCGGATGGACCGCCGATCTGAACCGCCTTCGCCGTCCTGCCCTCCACCATCTCGAGCAGCGTCTGGACGGTCGTTCCGAACTCGATCTCGTATATCCCGGGCTTTTTACAGTCGCCGGAAACGCTCAGCAGCTTGGTGCCGGCGGACTGGTTGGTGCCGAACTTGCGGAACCATTCCCCGCCCTCGATGATGATGCGCGCGGCCGCGCAGTAGGTCTCCACGTTGTTCACCGTGGTGGGTTGATTGAGATACCCGGCCTCGACGGGAAATGGCGGCCTGTTTCGGGGCTCGCCTCGCCTGCCTTCCGCGGACTCAATAAGCGCGGATTCCTCGCCGCATATATAGGCCCCGGCACCTATTTTTATCGTAATGTCGAAATTGAAGCCGCTTTTCCCGCCGGCGTTCTTTCCCAGAACATTCTTCTCCCTGAGTTTCCCGAGCACGTCCTGGAGGTACTCTCTAAGGTAGAGATACTCAGCGCGAAGATAGAGAATTCCTTCTTCCGCCCCGACGGCATATCCTCCGACGGCCATGCCTTCGAACAGCAGGTGCGGCAGCTCGGTAAGAATCACCCTGTCCTTGAAGGTCCCGGGCTCTCCCTCATCGGCATTGCATACCACGTAGCGTTTGCCGGCCTTCGCCTTGCCGCAAAACTCCCACTTCATCCCTGTCGGGAAACCGGCGCCGCCGCGTCCCCGGATATTGGATATCTTCATCTGTTCGATTACGTCCACCGGCTTCATCGCAACCGCTTTTTTGATCGAATCGCCGGAGGTAAAATCCCCGAACAGCACGGGACCCTTTCTCCGGATATTGTTGCGGACCATTGACCTGATGAGATCCGACTGGTTCGCACCGTCGCCGAACTCTTCAACCAGTTCCGCGACCTTTTTGCCTGCCTTCATCCCGGCGACGAGCGATTTCGCCCTGTCCGGCGTCAACCGGGTAAACACGATACCGTTGATCAGCGCCGCAGGTTCCTGGTCGTTCATTCCGATACAGGAGGTATCGAAAAGGCCTATCGACCCATCGGCGGTCGTGCCGCCAAAGGCCGTCCCGGCCGCCTCCGCGAATGCCTTCGCTACCGCTGCGCGGCCATTCATAACGGCCGTCACACCGTTGTTGAGATAAACTGAATACTTGCCGACTGGAGTCTTTGAAAAGAAATGGTAAAACGTCACCACCCCGTCCACATCGACCCGCGAAAGATTCATCATGCCGGCGATTTCGGACACGGACTCGTCGGAGACGCATCTCAGCTCTTCCTGGACATCCCTGATGATGTCGAGCATTCGGCCCCTGTCGCCGCCATATTTATCGACGATGCTTTTGATCTTTGATGAGACATTGTTTCCCATGACACCTCTTCATCATAGTTTTCAATATTCAGGGTTGCCGCATAAACGGACATCCAGCTTTTAAAAATATACAGGAATTCCGCGTCCGTTAAAAACAGGCACCCCAGTATACACCTATATTAGGGAGGTCGCAGGAGAAACCATCACCGAAATTTTGTCAATATCATTCTTTTTTATTTTTAACTGGACTGACCGGAGCGCACCCCTGAAACTGGAGTGATAAAACTTTGTTTTCGGGGGAAACAGACGCATGATACGGAGACGACATTACACGGAAGAATTCAAGCGAAAAATATCGTTAGAGATGATTCCTGGAACAACAGATACAGGCGGTGCGCGATTCCGGTATAAAGGGGTTTCCGCTTGGGAATGCAAGGCAGGAGTATTGCGAACCTCTTAGGGCTGTCACCGGTTACTTCGCCGAAAAAACCGCCGAAAGGTGATTTCGGATTCATCGACCGGGAAGGGTTTTTAACTATCCACGTGCGTTCATCCGATAACTATAAAGCAAATATTTCATCTCACAGGTCGGCATAATCACAGGCCATGATAAACACGATGAATTATCTCGGTTCACGACGAATTCCCTTCCTGTTTATCGTCGATTATGAATGCGCCGACCCGGTGGTAATTCCCCTGGCGGAAATTGATGAGAGCGGCATTATTTTCGATATCAACGGTTTCTCCAATTCACCGGAGATATACCTGCCGAACAGACGCATCACTCTCGTCAGGCACCCCGTACATGAGAGCGAATACAGAAAAGCCTTCGATCGTGTCATCGATCATGAAAAAAACGGAGACACATATCTTCTCAATCTGACGTTCCCTACCAGAATTGAAATCAATATCTCCCTCCGGGAGATATTCCATCGGTCGGTAGCGAAATACCGGCTTCTGTTCCGAGATCGTTTCGTCGTTTTCTCTCCGGAGACCTTCGTGCGAATTGAGGGAACATTTATATCCACCCATCCCATGAAGGGGACGATCGACGCGTCGATACCGGACGCAGAGTCCGTCATCATGAGCGATGAAAAGGAGACCGCCGAACACCTCACCATAGTGGACATGCTTCGAAACGATCTTTCAGCGGTTTCCAGAAACGTCACGGTTCGTCGTTTCCGTTATATCGACAGGATAATGGCCGGCGACTCCGAGCTGCTCCAGGTGAGCTCTGAGATAACGGGCGAGCTCGAACCCGACTTCAACAGGCGCATAGGAAACATTATCCACTCCATGCTGCCCGCCGGTTCGGTGACCGGCGCTCCTAAAAAAATCACCGTCGACATCATTAAGTCTATTGAAAACGGCCCGCGCGGATTTTACACAGGGGTGTTCGGCATATTCGACGGATACCGGCTTGACAGCGGTGTCATGATACGCTTTATCGAAAATAGAGACGGGACATACTTTTTCAGAAGTGGCGGGGGCATAACCGTTTACAGTAACCCCGAAAGCGAATACGCTGAACTTATACGGAAGGTCTATGTGCCGGTTGTTTGAAACGATCCGGATTGAACACGGGATTATAAAAAACATTGTCTTCCACAATGCCCGAATGAACGCGTCGCGGCTCGCCCTTTTCGGGACGCACAATCCCATCGATCTCGAATCGGTCGTCACGCCCCGCATTCCGCCAAAAGCCGGAATATTCAAATGTCGCGTTGTTTACTCGGAAAGAATCGAGTCCGTGGAAATCATTCCGTATGTCAGAAAAGCCGTGTCGAGCCTGAAAATCGTGCACGCCGATGATCTCGATTATTCTCACAAATACAGCGACAGGAATCCCCTGAATCTCCTCTTTGAAAGGCGCGGCGATTGCGACGATATTTTAATCATCAAAAACGGGTTCGTTACTGACACATCGTTCAGCAACGTTGCGTTCCTCGATCGTGGGCGATGGGTCACCCCCTGTTCGTACATTCTGGCCGGGACCAGACGTGCCGGACTGCTGGCCGCCGGCGGTTTATTTCGCGGACCTGTCCGTATCGGCGACATCCATCGTTTTTCGACGGTCTGCCTGATAAACGCCATGCTGGAGCCCGGAGAAGTATCAATAGACACCCGCGATATCATTGCCTGACAACCACCATAAAAAACCTTGACAGCCCTTCATAATGTGACCCATCCTCAAACCCACGCACGCTCACGGAAGCCGCCGCGTAAAGCTCCCGTCACGCTCGAGCGCGCCATTAATTGTTGAATCAACCACGGAGAAACGCCATGAGAAGCGATTTAATGAAAAAGGGAATCGAAAAGGCGCCGCACCGCTCTCTCTTTCGCGCGGCCGGGCTCACCGACGAGGAGCTCGCGCGCCCCATCATAGGCATAGCCAATTCGGCCAACGAGATCATACCCGGCCACATTCACCTCAATACGATCGTCACCGCCGTCAAAAAGGGCATCCTCGCCGCCGGCGGCACGCCGCTCGAGTTCTCGACCATCGGCGTGTGCGACGGCATCGCGATGAACCACAAGGGTATGAAATACTCGCTGGGTTCGCGCGAACTCATCGCCGATTCAATCGAAATAATGGCCATGGGCCATCCCTTCGACGGGCTGGTGCTGGTGCCCAACTGCGACAAGATCATCCCCGGAATGCTGATCGCGGCAGTGCGCCTCGATATCCCCTCCATCGTCATAAGCGGCGGCCCCATGTTCGCCGGCAGGTACAAGGGACGGAAGATCACGCTCTCCAACGTCTTCGAGGCGGTGGGAAAGGCCGCAAAGAAGTCAATAACCCTGGAGGAGCTCCATGATATCGAATGCGCCGCCTGTCCGGGCGCGGGCTCGTGCGCGGGGCTCTTTACCGCGAATTCCATGAATTGCCTTACCGAAGCGCTTGGACTCGCTCTTCCCTATAATGGCACCATCCCGGCCGTTATGGCCGATCGCCTGAGGCTCGCCAAGGAGAGCGGTAAGCTCATCCTCGAACTCGTCAAGAAGAACATCACCCCGCGCAAAATCGTTACACGCAAGGCTATAGAAAACGCGCTTGCGGTGGACATGGCGATCGGCGGCTCGTCGAACACGGCCCTGCACATCCCGGCCATCTCGCACTATGCCGGCATTCCCATCACCCTTAAAGACATAAATCCGGTGTCGGAGCGCACGCCGCATCTGTGCACAATCGCACCCACGGGGACGCATGTCATGGAAGACCTCCACGAGGCCGGCGGCATCCCCGCTGTGATGAGCGAGCTGTTGAAACACCGTCTTCTGCACGGAGACTGTCTCACGGTGTCTGGAAAAACTGTCGCGAAAAACCTTCGCGGCCGCGATATTCTCGACGAGTCGGTGATACGCCGCGTCAAGGCCCCGGTACACGCCGATGGCGGGCTCGCCGTGCTCACCGGCAACATCGCTCCCGACGGCTGCGTCGTCAAGCAGGGCGCGGTCGACCCGTCCATGCTCAGACACACCGGGCCCGCGAGGGTCTTCACCTCCGAGGAGGCGGCGATGAAGGGCATCATGGGCGGCATAATCAAAAAAGGTGACGTGGTGGTCATCATCTATGAGGGGCCCAGGGGCGGCCCCGGCATGCGCGAGATGCTCACGCCCACCTCGGTGATAGCGGGAATGGGCCTCGACAAGGACGTGGCGCTCGTCACCGACGGACGCTTCTCGGGCGCGACGCGCGGCTCGTCCATCGGGCACGTTTCGCCCGAGGCGGCTGCCGGTGGACCGATAGCGATCGTGCGGGACGGCGACATCGTGGAGATCGACATCCCGGCCAAGCGGCTCAACGTGAAGCTTTCCGACACGGAGATCCAAAAGCGCCTCGCCGCGTGGAAGGCGCCCGCGCCGAACATCACCACCGGTTACATGAGCCGGTACGCGAAACTGGTATCCTCGGCGGACAGGGGAGCGGTGTTTGAGAGTTGATTCCATGAAGGCGGGCATTGTCGGCGGCGGGGCGGTCGGTTCGCTCTTTGCAGCGTTCTTTCATTCCGCTGAAGTCGAGTTTACACTTTACGAAAAGGACCCGGTCCTTGCGCGCGCCATGGCCGGAGGCCTTACCGTAAACATGCCCGATGGTGAAATATCATTCCGCCCCGATATCGCATCAATCCCGGCAATCGTCGCCGGGTGCGACATCGTCTTCATCTTCGTGAAGAGCTACTCGACGGACGACGCGATGCGGGATATCACTCCCGTGCTTAAAGACTCAACACTGGTCGTTACCCTGCAGAACGGTATAGGCAACCGCGAGATTGTCGAACGCCATCTCCCGGCTGAACGCGTCGTCTGCGGATCGTTGACCATCGGCGCCACGCGCATCGACGCCACCACGGTGTCCTACGGCGGGACCGGCAGCGTCGTAATCGGCGGATCGGACCCCGGCGCCGTCGGGGCCGTCCAAGCGCTTCTTGAGCTCGCCGGCGTCCCCGTTGAAACGCAGGGCCGTCCCGATGAGGTAATCTGGCGCAAGGCCGTAATCAACGCGGCTATCAACCCCATCGGCGCGCTTCTGGAAATCCCCAACGGCGGGATACTCGAAAGCCCCGACGCGTTGGTTTTACAGGAGGCCGTGGTGGACGAATGCGCGGCCGTAGCCGCGTCCAGGGGGATCGCGATCGACGCGCGCGAGTTGAACGAAGCGACGCGCGACGTATGCCGGAAGACCGCGGCGAACCTGTGCTCGATGCTGCAGGACCTCCGCGCCGGAAGGCGCACCGAGATCGACAGCATCAACGGCGCCATGGCGCGCTTCGGCCGCGAGGCGGGGATCGCGGCGCCGTATAACGAAGCGCTCTTCCGGCTTGTCAGGGCGAGGGAGCGCCTGGGCCGCCCCTGACGCTGGTTTCGGTTCGGCCTGCTCGAGAGGAGGAAGGCTGAAGCCGGTCGCACCGGCAACGCATGCTTTGGTATCAAGTTCTACACGCTTTTACCCGTAATCTCGCGAAAGGCCAACAGCACCGATTCGTTCCCCACATCGCCGCCGGCACCGGGCGCCGCGACCGAATCCCCCACCAGGAACACTCCCTCAAGGCCCGGAACACGCACGCCGGGTCGTTTGTCCTCGGTCTGGTCCACGTTGACCTGCACGCCGTCGATCATGGCGAGCGCGCACTCGCGCTTCCAGAGCAGGTGTTTCTCGATTCCCGGCAGGCAGCGGCGCACCGCCGCCCACAGCTCCTTTTTTCGTTTTGCGATGACGGCCCTGTCGCGCATGTCCCCGAGCGAAGTCGGATAGAACATGGTGAGAAGCTGTTTTCCTTCCGGGGCTATCCCCGGTGAAAGATTGGACGTGATGCATCCGTACGCAGCGGGCTTTATGGTGTAAAAGAGGCCGGAGAGTTGCGAAACGACCGAATCCAGCGCCGCGTCCACGAACACGCCCGAGGTGGGAACGAGCTTTTTGCATAGCGCGGCGTATCCCGGAGCGAGCAGTTTTGCCGGGAATAGGGGAATCGCCTGCTGGACAGGCGCGTTGATGACGACACGATCGGCGCGATGGATCTTTCCGCCAACCTTCACGCCGACCGCTTTCCTCCCGGAGAACACCACTGCCTCCACCTTCGCTCCCGTGACAATCCCGCCGCTGCGCCCGATGGTTTCCAGAAGCGCGTCGTGAATCGGTTCCCAGCCGCCGATCGGGTATTCCGCCGAATGGCCGGTGGAAAGTACCTTGCGCAGGTTTCTGAACATCTCGCCCGCCGAGGTCTTCTCGACAAACGGACACACCATCACCGATGCGCTGACAAGCTCGAAGTAGGTGCGTATGCCGCCGCCTACCCCGTTCGCCTTCATCCATTCGCCGAGCGAGACGCCCATAAGTTCATCGTAGCGTCCGCGCTTGATTGCGACGAGAAGCCCCAGTATTTGCAGCTTCTCCCGGAAGGTGAAAAGATCGCTTTTGAATATGCCGCCGGGACTGGTCGGAAAGAGCTTCATCATCCCCCCGTCGTGAACGTATGAAGCGCCGAGCTTCCTGAAGCGTACAACGTGCCCTATCCGACGCAGTATCGCCGCCACGGCGCTTTTCGGGCCGAAGCGCGTGAGGTGAATGCCGTAATCGACGGAGAATCCGCCCTTTTTGAGCAGAAAGGCCCGTCCTCCCACGCGACGGCTTTTTTCGAAGACGACCACCTCGTCGCCATCGTGCGCAAGGAGCGCCCCCAGTAAAAGGCCGTTGATCCCCGCGCCCACGATGATCGTTTTAGCCATGACACCCTCCGAACGTGATTCTTATCACCGGAACCATATCATTGGCCGCGGGCCCTGTCAAATCTTTGCCGCGTTCGCGTGGGATAAAACATTTGACATTACGATCCAGGAGTAACCATATAACCCATTCACCCAAATAATCACCCCGCACCGTGACACGGCCGGGGGCACTACGACCACAGGAGAAGATCGAGCAATGAGCACGGACAAAAAATACTGCTCGTATACAGTCGACGAGCGCGGCGTTGCGCTGATGGTGGTGGACAACCCGCCCATGAATACGCTTTCACAGAGCGTGCTTACCGATATAAAAGACGCCGTTACCCGCGCTAACGCGGACCCGGCGGTCCGCGCGGTCGTCTTCACCGGCGAAGGCAGGGCCTTCATCGCCGGTGCCGACATTAACGAATTCGTCCCCAAAAATACGAAGAAGGACGGTGCCGGCCATCTCGAGAACGGCCAGGAAATGACCAGCCTCATCGAGAACTCCGACAAGCCCTACATAGCGGCCATCAACGGCTACTGCCTCGGGGGCGGGATGGAAACGGCGCTCGCCTGCCACATACGCCTGACCGACGAGACGGCGCAGATCGGCCTGCCCGAAATAAAGCTCGGCATCATCCCCGGCTATGGGGGCACACAGCGATCGGCCAGGCTGATCGGCCGTGGTCGCGCGCTCGAGCTCATCCTGTCGGGAAACTTCATCTCGGGCAGGCAGGCCGAGCTTTACGGCATCGTGAACCGGGCCGTGCCGCAGGGACAGGTTGTGGAGGAGGCGAAGAAACTGGCCGCGGCGATCGCCGCGAGGAGCCGCTGCGCGGTTAAAAACGCCATGCGCGCGGTAAGCGAAGGACCGGGGATGGAGTTTGCCGGGGCCATGACATTGGAGCGCGAGCTCTTCGGCGAACTCTGCGAAACGGCGGACAAGAAGGAAGGCATCGCCGCGTTCCTGGAAAAGCGCGAGGCGAAATTCACGGACCGCTGAAGCGTGCCGCATGAAACACAAAGGGGCCAAACGGCAATGCCGGACGGCCCCTCTTCACTTTCGACAGCGGGATGCTCTCAGGACTTGTATATCTCGGCGCCGAAGGTCTTGACCCAGTGCTTCTTTAATACTTCCTTGGCCTCGTTGATCTTGTCGACCTCGATGATTATGATGGCCTCCTCGCCCCGCAGGTTAATGAAAGGATAGAGGGTCTCCACGTTCACGCTGGACTCAATGAGCGACCGTAAAACGGCGTTCAGCCCCCCGGGATGGTCGGGAGTCGCCACGGCGATTACCTCGCGCGTGCTGACGTTGAGCCCGCTCGAGCGGAGCACGGTTTCGGCCTTTGCCGGATCGCTTACAATCATATGCACCTGCACCGGGTTCATGACGGAGGACGCCATGATGGCTTTTATATTGATCTGCTCTTTCTCGAGGATATCGCAGATCTCGTTGAGTTTTCCCGGCCTATTCGCGACCGAAACGCTCACCTGGGTAATGGGCATCGACGCTCACCTCGCGGAATTAGAGTGAACCGTTGCCGAAGGGAAAGCCGTTGTAACCCTCCTCGACGGCGCGGTTGGTGATCTCCACCAGTTTTTTCCTCTCGCCCAGCATATACTCGACGCTTTTATAAATAGAATCCACTTTCAGGGCGTTTGTCAACTTTATAAAGGCGCCCAGCATCACCATGTTGGCCGAGCGATCGCTGCCGATTTTCCTTGCAATCTCGTTTGCGGGCACGGGAAACATGGTTACATCGCCGCGTCCGGTCAGCTCGCCCGCGAGATCCGAGTTGTAGAGCATCTGCCCGCCCGGCTCGAGCCTGGCGCTGAAGGCCGCCGCCGAGGGATGGTTGAGCGCCACGACGAAATCGGGAGCCGAGGCCACAGGCGAGGCGATCTCCGCGTCGGAGATGCTGACGGTGCAGTTCGCCGTCCCGCCGCGCATGGCGGCGCCGTAGGCGGGAAGGAAGGTTACATAAAAGTCTTCGAGCATCGCGGCGTTGCCGAGGATGTTGCCCATGGTGAGAACGCCCTGCCCGCCGCTGCCCGCGAATAATATTTTTACCAGCATCTCAGGCAGCCCCTCCCCTCTTGTCGGTAAGCACGCCGGGAACAAACTCCTTAACCATCACTTCGTTGATCCATTTGAACGAGTCCTCCGTACTCATCTTCCAGTTGGTGGGGCACGCTGAAAGCACTTCGATGATTGAATAGCCGAGACCGTCCACCTGCACCTGGAAGGCCGTCCGTATGGCCTTTTTCGTCCTTTGTATGCCGGCCGGGCCGTTTATCGCGGTGCGCTCGGCGTAGATTACACCGGGAAACTGCGCTATCATGTCTGTTATATGGAGAGGATATCCGTCGAACTTCGGGTCGCGGCCCCCCGGGGTCGTCGTGGTCTTCTGGCCAAGCAGCGTTGTGGGAGCCATCTGGCCGCCGGTCATGCCGTAGACGGCGTTGTTGATGAAGACGACCGTTATCTGCTCGCCGCGGTTGGCCGAGTGGATCGTCTCGGCGGTGCCTATCGCCGAGAGGTCGCCGTCGCCCTGGTAGGTAAACACGAAGAGCTCGGGCTTGACGCGCTTTATTCCGGTGGCGATGGCCGTGCCCCTGCCGTGCGCCGACTCGATCATATCGATGTCGAAGTACTTGTAAGCGAGCACCGCGCACCCGGCCGGGTTGACGCAGACTGCCCGCTTGCCCAGGTCCATCTCTTCTAAAAGCTCCGCAATGATGCGATGCACGACGCCGTGCCCGCAACCGGAACAGTAATGGGTAACCACGTCCCTTTTATAGTAAATCGGCCATTTGTTCAGCAGTTTCATTTTTCACTCTTCACTTGCCGCTGGTACTCGCGGTACAGTATGCGGGAGAATTCCACCGGTGTCGGCACCACGCCGCCCGGCCTGCCGTGGAAGACCACGCGCCCCCTGCCCTCCAGCGAGAGCAGCACATCCTCGACCATCTGTCCCGTGCTCATCTCGAAGACTACGAAGTCCTCGATGCGGAGGGCGAGATCCTGCAACGGTACTTTCGGGAACGGCCACAGGGTGATGGGCCGTAGCAACCCCGCGGGGACCCCCTCCTTTCGAACGCGCTTGATGGCCGCCTTCGCGATGCGCGCCGTGGTGCCGTAGGCGACGGCGACGATTTTGGCGTCGTCGAGCATATATCCTTCGTACAGCGTTTCATTCTTCGTAATGACCTGGTACTTGCGCTCCAGCTCCCAGTTGTGTCGCTCCATCTCCATCACGTCGAGAATGAGCGAGGCCATGTAGCGGCTGGGGCCCTCGCCGCGCCCCTTGAGCGCCCATTCCTTTTCGGGAAGACCCACGAGAGGCTCGGGGAACTCCACCGGCTCTTTCATCTGTCCGAGCATGCCGTCGCCCAGAATCATTACGGGCGTGCGATACCGGTCGGCGACGTCAAACGCGACCCTGGTGAGATCCGCAACCTCCTGCAACGAGCCGGGCGCGAAAACTGGCGTGCGGTAATCGCCGTGCCCGCCGCCGCGAGTGGCCTGAAAATAGTCTCCCTGGGCCGGCGCGATATTGCCCAGACCCGGCCCGCCGCGCATCACGTTGACGATGACCGCCGGAAGCTGAAACCCGGCCAGGAAGGATATGCCCTCCTGCTTGAGGCTGATGCCGGGGCTTGATGATGAGGTCATTACCCTCACCCCGGTCGCCGCGGCGCCGATGACCATGTTGATTGCCGCCGTCTCGCTCTCCGACTGTAAAAACACCCCGCCATTGCGCGGCAGGTGCTCGGCCATATACTCGCCAATCTCATTCTGCGGCGTGATTGGATAGCCGAAATAGCTGCGGCATCCCGCGCGTATGGCGGCCTCGCCGAAAGCATGGTTTCCGCTCATGAATACCTTACTCACCATATACCTCTATCGCGACCTCGGGGCACACGAGCACGCACACTTCACACCCGGTGCATTCCTTTTCATCGTCGGGGCTGGCGTAATAATAACCGGCCTTGTTGAGGCCGGCGGAGGGGCCGAGGACCCCTTTCTTGCAATAGATGATGCACAGATTGCATCCCTTGCAAAACTCCGATCGTACGACAACCCGGCACTTTGTCTTGGCCATTGATGATACACCCGTATTTTCGCCGGGCCGCGCCTAACCGTCCCCGGCAGGCGGTCTCCGGATATGATTGATAGAACCAAGTATTCATGCGCCTTTTTTGTCAAAGACTTTTTGCCCATAATTTTTCTTTGACACGTATGCCGGCAAAGGGATAGTGGGAGGGTGGCTGTGAAGATACGAAACGCTCTGGACTCCGATCTGGACACCGTCTACTCCCTCGAAAACGAGTGGATGCAGTCACCGTGGACCCGCATGGGATTTGAGAACGAGCTTTCCAACACCTTCTCGCATTTCGTGGTCGTCGAAAATGAAGACGGGATAGCCGGGTATGCGGTGGCCTGGGAGGTCAGCGGCGAGATACAACTAAACCGCATCGTGGTGCGCGGCGACCTGAGGCGCAGGGGTTTCGGGCGAGCCCTCCTCGGCCATCTCCTCCGGGAGATGCGCCCGCCGGACGCCGGCAGGGTCCTGCTGGAGGTGCGCGCGCGAAACGACGCCGCCCGTTGCTTTTACCGCGCGGCTGGATTCATCGAAACGGGACTCAGGAAGCGATACTACGGAGACGACGACGCCGTATTAATGGAGCGGACGATCTGATGAAGGTAAAAGACGTGAGCTTTTTAAAAAGCGTTTTTTCCGCCTCGGCGTTTCCGGCTCTGCCTTATCCTGAATTCGCCTTTATGGGCCGCTCGAACGTGGGAAAATCGTCCCTTATCAATATGCTCACCGGCAAGAGGGACCTCGTCAAAACCGGTTCTCGGCCTGGAGTCACGAAGAGCGTCAATTTTTTCATACTGAACGGCGGGATTACCCTGGCCGACCTTCCCGGCTTCGGATACGCCAGACTCCCGGCGTCGGTCCGAAGCGGCTTCCTCCCGCTAATTCACAGCTACATCCGGAACCGCGATAATCTCAGGCTCGTGTTTCTGCTGATCGACATCCGCCGTCTTCCGGGTGATTTCGAGCTGGAGATGATCACCCTCCTTGCCGAAAGGGGCGTTCCGGTCGCGGTGGTGGCGACTAAATGCGACAAGTTTACGCGCGGCAAGCGGTCGGCCTCCGCACGGGCTATCGCGGACGCGCTTTCCGTGGGCGTCGATTCCGTCTTTTTTTCCTCGGCAAAAACAAACGACGGCAGGAAAGAGATGCTGGGGCTTATCGACGAATACAGCAGGGCCAAGGCGGTGGAATAATCAACACAGGGCCGGACGAACGCCTGACCCCGCCACACCCTGCGGTCCGGGGTAACGGAAATCACCGCACCCCGTCTGGAAGCACGGCGATTCAGTAACTGGTCGACTCCTTGAGGAACTCGAACATCTGGCTGTCCGAATCCTTTATACCCTTTGCGTACGTTTCGGCGATGGAAAGGAGTACCTGGTAGAAGTATTCAAGATGCGGCACCATGAACTCCCGCTTCAGGCTGTTCCGCACCGGGAAGGCCGTGGAGTTCTTCACCTCGCCGAGGCGTCGACCGTCGAGGAGCTTTCTCCCGTTGATGGTATGAGTGAACACGATATCATCGGTTCCCGCCGCCGAAGGCGCGGTATCCATGATCGTCACCTGTGTGGAAAGAGCGCCATTATAATCGCGATCGATGATTTCCGACTCGATCTTCGAAACACCCGAACCCGTCGAGTATATCTTTATGATCTTTTTCCTCAAACGCGTGACCTGCTTGGTCAACTCGTCCCTCTCGAAGCTGTGCCGCTGGATTTCGATATGGCCGTCGCCAAGGATGTAGCTTACCTGAAAGGGCAGCAGCCGTATGTCTTTGACCGTCATGAGCTTGTACCGGCTTATCACATCCTCGATCTTTTTGCTGATCGAAACGATCTGCTCATCGAGCGCCCTGCCATCGTTCTCGAGTTTTTCGGAAATTAGCGTACTTCCACGCTCTCCTTCCTTCTTCTCCTGAGACCAGACCGCCGGGGCCGTCAGCATCACCGCCGTCACCAGGCATACAACAGCCATTAAAACTCTTTTCATCGTGATATCCTCCGCGAAAATGCCCCTGATGCCATTACTGGGGTCACTGCATTGCTTCCCACCGCCGGAAACCCCATCCCCGCAAGCCATTAAGAATCACCGGGCGACAACGGTTATACAACACGTCTGATAATAGCACAGGGAAACGAACCGGCCCAGTTATATTTTCGCAAAAATACGCGTCTAATTCAAGGACATTTTAAGACCGATCGCGCCGACATAGCATATAATTCTTTTTACCGGTATTACCGATAATACACCATAAGCCCTGGAGACGGGAATCCCATCGTGGATAGTCACCGCGTCAACCGGGTATTCAAGCCATTGAGACGGTGCTCCAATGTACAACATCCTGGTCGTCGACTTTTCCCCGGATCGCGAAACCATCGCGCGGATATTCCGCGAGGCCGGATACGCGGTCATCGCCTGCGAGTCCGCCTTCGACGCCATGGCAAAGCTCAAATCGAACGATTTCGACCTCATAGTTTCCGAGGTGGAGCTTCCCGGCGACAACGCCTTCGACCTGTACAACTATATCAACACCTACTACCCCTTCATCCCCGCCATCATGATAACCGAGAAGGACATCGATACGTTCTTCGAGCACATATTCCGCGAGGGGATAGGCAATGTTTTACGCAAGCCGCTGCGGGAAAAGGAACTTGTGAGCCTGGCCCGGAAACTCATCACCCGGAAAAACATCTTCGGGCTGGACAATTACATGGACGCCCCCGCGGAGGGAATCCGAAAGATCCGTATTAACGCCTCGGACCAGATACGTCCAGCGATAACGGCCCTCTTACAGCAGTTCGAGGAGTGGAGCGTCAAAGTGAAAAACAAATCGGTGCTCAACCTCATCCTCAACGAACTCATCATCAACTCGGTCTATCACTCGCACGGCCACACGAAGGAGAAAGAGGAGCGATTGCCGGTGAAGCTTAAAAAGGGCGAATTCGTGGACCTTTTTTTCTCTCAAAACGAGCAGGGTTATGGAATCTCGATCACCGATTACAAGGGCAACCTGACCAAGCAGAAGATACTGGAGAGCATCAGGAGAGCGGTCGAGGAGTCCCAGATGATTCTGCGCGCTTTCGAGACGGGAGAGGAGATATCGGACAAGGTCTCCGAAACCGGCCGGGGCATCGACCTGGTTCGAAAGCTCACGACCGAGTATTACTTCGTCATCCGTAACAAGGTCCGCACCGAGATCATCCTGCTCTTCGACCGCGAGCCGCCTGCCGGATACGAAACGCACTCCTCGCTCAAAATCATCGAAGACCCAAACTGAACGCCCGGCCGGCCGCGAATGCCACCGCCAGGCAGACGAAAAAACCCACGGCGACGTACCACAGCCAGAACAGACCGGTGAACGCCATCACCGCCGTCACCGTCGCCACGCCCGCGAAAACACCGCAAAGGGCCGCGCGGTCATCGACGCCTGAAGTGAACCGCCCCAGTACAAATATCCCCAGCATGCCGCCATACGTGACCGATGCTATCGAGAGTCCCACCTCGACCAGCGGGTTTTTGGAGTCGTGAAAGAGCATTGAGACGCCTATGATCGCGAGCGTCCAGAAAAGGGCGATTCCCCGCGCAACGGCCACCTTTTTTCGCTCCGGGATGGAGCGTTCATCCAGCCGCAGAAGGTCCAGCGCGGTTGACGACGAAAGCGAGTTGATCGACGAGCTGAGCGTGGACATCGCCGCGGCGAAGATTCCGGCGAGCATGAGGCCGCGCAGCCCTACGGGGAGATGGTTCACGATGAAATACGGAACCACGGAATCGCTCGATGCGAAGGGCCGCGCGTCAAGAAGCACCTTAATGAATAGTCCGAACAGAAGAAAGAGCGCTATCTGGGCTATGACAACCAGGCCGCTTCCAATCATCGCCTTCCGCGCCGACTCCATGTCGCGGCAGGCCAGCACGCGCTGCACCAGCAGGTGATCGGTGCCGTGCGAGGCGAACGAGAGAAATGCGCCACCGATGATGCCGGTAAAAAGGTTATAGGAGCCGAACAGCTTCCCCGCCACTCCTCCGAGTCCCGTCGAGATGAATGACAGGTCAGCGGCCGGAATGAGGGCGAAGATTCCTCCAAACGAAAGTGCAAGTTCCTCCATTACACACCAGAGCCCCAGCCCCACGCAGAACAGGTACAACGCGAGCTGCAACGCGTCGGTCACGATGACGGCCCGTATTCCTCCATAGAACGTGTATATGAACGTGGCGGCTCCTATGACCGCGAGGGACAGCCGGTAGTCCCATCCGATCATCACCGTGAGCGGTATGGCGGTGGCGAAGAGGCGCACGCTGTCGGCGAAAAGACGCGTTACGTGAAATATCACCGATACCGTTTTGCGCGATGCCTGACCGAACCGGCGCTGGAGGAACTCGTAGACGGTCTCGTACTCGCCCTGAAAATATTTCGGCAGCAGAAAAGCGGCGACCAGTACGCGGCCAAGAAGGTAGCCGAAGGTTACCTGTATAAATCCCGTCCCGCTTGCGTAGGCGAGGCCGGGAATCGAGATGAAGCTTAGGCTCGATGTCTCCGTCGCGACTATCGAGAGGCACACCAGGCCCCAGTGTACCGAGCGATTGCCGAGGAAATAGTCGCGCACGCTCGTCCCGCCGGAAAACCGAAGTCCGATTATATTGATGATTACGATGTATAGTACAATGACGGCGATGTCGATGGTCATCGGGCTTTTTTCAGCATCATCTCCATTACCTGGGCCTTGATTCTGCCGGTGTATTCGGCATAGTTGAACGCGGCCCTGTCGAGCACGTACTGGATGATGGCCCCCTGGATGAGCGAAACGATCACCATGGCGATGTAGGGGACATCCACCCTGCGGAAGATGCCGTCCCGTATCCCCTCGTTGAGAATCGCGCCCACCTCTATCCGGAAGCTCTCGAAAAGCTTGACGTTGGCCCGGCGTATGCGTTCGTTGTGATTGATCTGCGTCCAGAAATCGATGAGCACGTGGAAGTAGTCCTTCTCCCGCTCGACCAGGTTGAAGGCCTGGTCGAGGAATATCGAGAGCTTCTCGCGGGGATCATCGGATTTCGCGAGCGCCCTGTTGAGGTAGACACGCAGGTTGGTGTTCATCTCCTTGAGCAGTGTGAAGAGGAGCTCCTGCTTGTCCTTGAAGTAGTAGTGTACAAGCCCGGTCGAGAGACCGGCCTCGCGCGCGATGTCCTTGATGGTGAAGTTGTAATACCCCTTGCGGCTGACCACACGGTAGGCCGCCGCCGTTAGCTGGGTGCGGCGAAGGTTGATAATGTCTTTGTTGTTACGCTGCGCCGGCGCCTTCGTCCTGGCGGCGCCTTTTTCCTGTTTCTCCATTATCACTTCCGCACTCCGATCGCCCTGCGTATGAAATCCACCATTCCCTTGATAACGCGCTCGTCGTCCTCGAGAGCGTCCTCTCCGATGAAGGTGAGGAGGCGCTCCTTGTAATACTCGGACGTGTATGAGAACTGCATAAGGACGATGATGTTGTCTATGCAATACGAGGCCACGCGAACGTCGATTGCGGGATCGACCAGTCCCTGAGCCTTGGCCTCCATCAGATAATTGCGGTAAAAGACCGCCGATATGTTCTCGATTTTACGGGAAAGCCTGGCAGAGAGATGAGCGAGGCTCTCGGTGGTGATGTCCTGGTAGAGCTGCACGAACTGGGGGTGCGAGCGCGAGTGCCTCTGGGCCACCCTGATGATCGTTTCGAGTTTTTGAAAGATGTCGCCGTTTGCCAGGTCGGCGCCGGCGAACGCCTCCTCGAGCAGCTTGTAGCCCTCGTCGACAATGGTTAAAAAAAGATGCTCCTTGCTTGAAAAGTAATTGTACATTGAGCCGATGCTTATTCCGGCCTTGTTCGCGATGACGTTTACGTTCGCGCCGTTGAATCCCTTTTCTGCGAATTCCACGGTTGAGATTTTAATGATCTTCTCACGCTTCTTGTCCGATATTTTATCGAAGGTGTCCTTATGATATTTGCCCGATGCTTCTTCAGGGATACGCCTTTTCCTTGCTGCGCTCATTTCCGCTCCTTTTGTATCCGTCCCCGGTTCGTTTATTGGTTTATTCCGGCGACAGTTGTTGGTTTCCGTTTCATTTCGTCATTTCAGCGCGCCGATCGCCTCACACAATCCCAGGAGGACGTCCCTTCCCTCTCCGTCCATTCCCAGCGAGGGAACGGCCCCTACGGCCTCGCGGACCAGACTCCGGTGCATCTCTTCGGAGGCGGCCAGCGCACCGCTTTCCCGCATGATGGTCCGAATACGCGAAATGTCGGTCTTCGTCTTTCCGGGCCTGGTAAAGAGCGTCTCGAAGTGCTTTCTTCCACCGGCATCGAGGCGCTCCATCGTATTCTGCACCAGCACGGTCTTCTTTCCCTCAATAATATCGGAGTCCGCAGATTTCCCCATCTCGATTTTATCGCCGAAGACGCCCAGTATGTCGTCGCGCACCTGAAACGCGTGGCCCAGCGGCAGGGCAAAGCGCTTGATGGCGCGCCTCCGGCGGGCGGTGGCCGCTCCCGCCAGCGCGCAACCCATAAGCAGCGGATAATACGCGGTGTAATAAGCGGTCTTCATCATCCCTATCTCCCAGGCTGACGTATCGCCGGTGCGGAGGGCAAGCGGCATGGTATTGATGATATCGAGAATCTGTCCCCAGGCCGTGCGCTCGTAGGTGCGCGCGAAAAGCCCGAGGAAGCTCTCTCTCGCCGCGCCGTCGATCTTCGCTCCGAGAATGAGCTGAAGCGCATCACAGAAAAGCACATCGGCGGCGACCAGGGCGACGTCGCTCCCAATGCACGAATTTCGCGTAAGGCCTGCGAACCGCCGCTGCATGACCAAATGAAAGGCCTCGCCGCCGCGCCGCACCGCGGATCGGTCGATAATATCGTCCTGTATGAGAAGGAAGGAATGCATTATCTCGAGCGAAGAGGCGATCGCCACGATTTCCTTCAGGATTGACGCTTCGCCGCCGTACCCGCGGAACGCCGCGATGAGCACCAGCGGCCTGATGCGTTTACCCGGCCTCAGGCAGTATTCCGCAAGGTCGCTCCAGATGCCGGCCATGAATTCGTGTTCGGCGCCCTTTTTTTTGCCTGCGAAGTATTTCTCTATTGACAGGTCGATTCGCGGGGAATACTTTTCAGCGAACCGGTTAAAGTGCCGCGCCTGCGGTGTCGGATTTTCTTTCGTCTCTTTCATCGTCTGTAGGGCGGCGGACCTCTTGCCGAGCGTGATTACGAAGTGAGGAGCTTAAAGCGGGCGCATGATCGTGTCAATAGATTTTCTCCGCGCGGCGGCCGCATGAGAAACGCCGCATACATAACGCTGGCACTCGCCATCCTCGTTTGGCTGCTTTTTGTAAACGATTACCGTTACGGCCGTTTTTCGCCGCCGCTCGATCCGGCCGCGCTAAATGACCGTGAAATTACCCCGAACGCTCCGGCGCGCCGTACACCGCAGTATCCGGCCGTTCTCCTGTTCATCCTCGACGGCGCCACGCGCGACGCGCTCTACAACCCGTCCCTCTGCCCCGAGATTACGTCCCGATGGTTGAAGTTCGGACTGCGCTACGAGGACGCGAGGGCGATGCCCCCGTCGGTGTCCGCGCCGAACTACTTTTCCATCTTGTCAGGTGCTCCCCCTTCGGTTCATGGCATCGTCAACAACGAGGTCCGGTCCCGGCGGGACCTGCACGCACCCACGGTTTTTCAGTCAATCTCGGATGCCGGTCTTGACTCGCGCCTTGTGGGCTTCAACTGGTATAAAGATTTGTTCGGCCACCTGGCGTCGTATACACCGGCGGAATGCTGCGAAAAGGACGACCCCGCGGAGGTCGCCGGCGCCGTTTCGGACATGATTCGACATGCCGACCTTCCCTTCTTCACGGTCGCGCATTTTCTCTCGCCGGACAACGCGGCGCACGCCACGGGGTCCAATAAAAGCGAGCGCTATCTCGGTTCCATTAAAACGATCGACAGCCTTCTCGGCGGCATCTTCCGCCTGCTCGACCGCGTATATCCAGGGGCGCTGGTCATCATAACGTCGGACCACGGTATGAACGTGGACGGAAACCACGGCGGGCTGGACATGAACTCCATTCGGGTGCCGCTGTACCTGCTCTCGCCGTCGCTTCCGCACGCCGGCGTCTCCCGCACGGTTTATCACGCCGCCATCGCGCCCACCGTCGCCGCGGCGGCCGGAGCGGCCCTTCCTGTGCTCTCCGCGGTTCCTCCGCTTGCCGAAGCGCTCGATGCACGCGCAAAGGAATACCTGAGGGATTCAATCCGGCTGCGCGAGCGCATGATTGCCGCCTTCCGCTTCATGTATCCGATCATCCCCGCGCCGAAGTTCGTCGCGCACGAGGACGACGCACAGCGTGACGCGCGCCTCACCGCCGCCATAATGGAAAGACCCGCGCGCGACAAGGAAACGCTTTTGCTTTACCAGCGGCTTGCGTTTTCACTCGCGCTTCTTTTTCTCGCGGCCATGGCCATGCGTCGCATGCCGGCGGGCACAACCACCGTCCTGCTCGTTAACGGAACCGTGGTGGCGGCCGCGGGGGTCGCCATGCGCGTTGTTTTTTCGGCGCATGCGTATGCCGCCGCGGCATCGATTTACACTATCGTTATTGTTATCATCACGGGGCTGAGTATTGCACTGCTGCGACGAAGCCCGCTGTATCTGCAACTGCGCGTCCCCGGATCGTTCATTGATCTGGCGGCGCTCCTGTTGCTTGAAACCGCGATCATCGGCGCCTGCTTCCTTCCGCTTTACACGTTCGCGCCCGATGAAAATATATTCGGCGTGCGCTTCCTCGCCCTCGCGCTGTGGTCTCCGGCCATCATGATGCTTCTTATAAAACTGATAATGGCGGTGGAATCCCGCGTATTCCTGCTGGCCGGCGCAACCGCAGGGGCGCCTGTCGGCGGCGATCATCACCCCGCCTGAACCGCGCCACGCCATAATTATTTTAATCGTTTCATTGACATTTCGGCCGCTTTGTCGTACATTGAGTCCTTGCGGCGATCCTAAAATCCGGAACAGTTTTAACGAAAGTATGTTCCGTTATCGCTGAAGCGATACGGGAAAGCCGGTTTTCCTTTCCGTTGCATGCGTCACGTTTATAAATCTGGAGGAACGACATGAGGAGAATCTCTGGCAATCTGGCGAAGCGCCTTGCGGTTTTGGTCTTCGTCGCGGCGTTCGGAACGCAGGCGTTCGCGGACGAGGTTAACAGCACAAACGGCGGACTCATGCTGCACGGCGGTATCGGCGCGGGGAGCGCGATATTCGGATTCGTCCAGAACACGGACAGCAGCTCCGAGCTCGGGACGGGCAGCAGCACCGGATTCGACTTGGGCATGCTCCTGAACTACCACATGTTCGCGGCGGGCCTTGGATTCACGCGCGTATCCTTCGATACGCTGGAGTGGAAAGAAGAATCTGGAGGTACTGAATATGAGCTTGAATCCGAGGGCTCAGGCTATTTCTGGACTTTAGATGCCACCTTCGGCATTAAGGCTTTTACTGAAGCCGGCGACATGGGATTCACTCACTTCTTCGTCGGTTTGCGTGCGTGGAAGGCATTTCGCGAACAGGATAGTGTCAGTTCTGATCTTGGACCGCTCCCCCCTGGAGTCAGTACGGGCAAATACGAAATGTACGGAAGCGGATGGATCGCCGGCTTCCGCGATTTCAGCACGCTCCCGCTGGGAATTTTTTCACTTGCCCTGCAGTCCGGTCTGTGGGTATATCATGCTCCAATACGCGATTTGAAGGTAAACGATAGCGGAATAAAAATAAAGGATGATCAAAGCGTCGGATTCGGGCTGGAACTTGGAATCGGCGCGGCGTTCGAAGAAATGGGCCTGTCGATAATCGGCGGCCTCAAGATGGACATCACCGCGACGGCGTTTACCTATACATCCATAGACGCGGTCGCCGGCGCGGGATACGCGCAGTTCTTTCTTGTGCTGAAGAAGGAGTTCGCGCTGTAGGCCCGCATTCGGAAGCACCGCGCAAGGCGATTAAAACCGTATCGCGGTTTTAATCGCCTCGTATCGCGACTTGTTCAGGTTCACCCCGATCATGGCGCGGTAGTCGTCGATCGGAAAGGTATGCGTGAGCATATCGTCCACCCGCACCTTCTTCTTCGCGATGAGCTCCAGGGCCGTCTCGAACACCTGTTTCTTCCCTCCGCCTTTTACCGGGTTGTACCGATAGCCGTAACACCCCCTGACCGTCTGAAGCTTGAGCCACAGCGGCGTGAGGTCCAGGTTGACGTTCTTGCCGATTCCGATAACCGAAAGCGTCCCATCGGCGGCCAGTATCCGCAGCGAGAGGTTCAGCGTGTCGGCATGCCCCACCGTATCGTAGATCCGCTCGAACCCGCCCATCACCACGCGCTCACCGAGAAGCGGCCGGTAGGCCCTTCCTCCGGCGAGGTCCACGGCCGCCTCGATGAGGCCGCCGGCGACGACCCGGTCGGCCCCCGACTGTTTGCAGTATTCGGCGCTGTGCGGCGCGGGCTCGACCACGGTGAGGTCGCACCGGCTTCCGAGCGCCCGAATGGACTTGACGACCATCGCGCCGATCACGCCCCCTCCGATGACGAGTACGCGGTCCCTGTGTCCCGGCATGTTGTCTATGACCGCCTGCAGGCCGACCGCGAGCGGCTCGGTGAGCGTCGCCGACTCGGCGCTCACGCCTTTGGGCAGGCAAAACACCTGGCTTTTATGCGCCACAACGTACTCGGCGAAACCGCCGTTCACGTCGCGGCAGATGCCGGTGAACATCCCCGGGGAAAAGGCCCCCTCCGCGAAGTTCTCACAGTTTCCCGGAATGCCCGCCGCGCAGCTGCGGCACACGGGCTTTATCCCCCGCGGCACGCAGCCGAGGAACGGCATTACCGCGACCATGTCGCCGCGCGCGCAGTTCCGGACGTCCCTGCCGGTCTCGACGACCTCGCCGCAGAACTCGTGGCCGGGCACGCAGGGAAACGAGGTGAAGGGCGACGCCGTGGGAGAATCTTTAAGCATGATGAGGTTGATGTCGCTCCCGCAGACACCGCAGAGGTGAGTTTTGATTTTGACCCACTCCGCCGAAGGAAGGGCCGGTTCGGGTATATCGGCCAGCCTGATCGTGGATAATGGTCCGGTATAACAGGACTTCGCACTGACTGGCCGAAGGGCCTGTATGGCCAGGAACTTCGCGACGTTCACGTTGAAGAGCAGCGCTTTCATAGTGTCTCCTTTCAGACCTTATTCCATCTTCAGCGCCTGGTAGAAGAGCGGCGTTGCCGGGCTCGTGACGGTCGGATCGGTCATCACGTTCACGCAGGCCGGCCTGCCCGATGCGAGCGCCCGCCTGAGGGCCGGTACGATCTCTTCGTCCTTCGTTACGAACTCGCCGTGGCCGCCAAGGCCCTCGACCATCTGGTCGTAGCGCCTCATGCCAAGCTCGGCGCACTGCAGGCGGTCGCCCCCGATCGACATCTCCTGGCTGTGCTTGATCATGCCCCAGGCGCAATCGTTGTTCACCACGACGACCACCGGAATGTTGTGCCGCACCATGGTGTCGAATTCCATGGAGTTGAACCCGAACGAACCGTCGCCGTTGAAGACCACGACCGGCCTTTCGGGACGCGCGAGCTTGGCTGCGACCCCGAAGGGGATGCCGGTCCCCAAACAGCCCAGAAGACCCGAGGCGCTGCCGATGACCCCGGCCTTCTGCCGCGTAAACAATCCCACCTGCCCGAAATAGCTGGTGTCGCCGCCGTCGACCACGTAGAGCGCATCCTCGCCCACGACCTCCTGAATCTTCGCGACAAGCCGGATCGGATGGATGGGGTCCGACGCCGTTTCGCGCGCCTTGAGCTCCGAATCTATGAACGAGTAGCTTGCCGCACGCAGGGTCTTGACCCACTCGCCATGGTTTTTCTTTTCAACGAGGGGCAGCAGGCGACCGAGCACCGAACCGACGTCGCCCACCAGCCCGGCGTCGGCCTTCCGGTTGCGGTCTATCTCGCGCGGGTCGATGTCGATCCGCACCACTTTCGCGCCGGCAGGAATTACATCGCCCGACATGAAGAGCCAGTTGAAGCGCAGGCCCGCGGCCACGATCACGTCGGCCTGGCCGAGCGTTACCAGCAGGCCCACGTTTCCACAGTCCCAGATTGAAAGCGGATGGCGGTCGGGAAGCTCGCCCCGGCCGTAATTGAGGAGCATAAACGGGATGCCGGTCTTCTCCACGAAGGCTCCCAGGCGGTCCGAGCAGGCGCTGAATCCTACGCCGGTACCGCCGAGGAAGAGCGGCTGCTTCGCGTTGTTTATTATATCCGCGGCGGCTTTAAGCTCTTCGTCCACGGGGACGACCGCGTAATTACGCGCGACCCTGACGGGCATTGGCGCGGATTCCAGCGGAATGGTTATGTTGAGGATGTCGGGTGGTAGTTCCAGAAACACGGGTCCCGGCCGTCCCGCCGCGGCGTTGCGGAAGGCGATCGCCATGTATTCGGGAATACGCTTCGCATCGTAGCAGGTGGCGGCCCACTTCGTGATGGGCTTGACCATGTCGATCTGGTTCATCTCCTGCAGGGCGCCTTTCAGGTCGTCGCGCAACGGGTGCCTCCCGCAGAGCACCACCAGCGGCACATTGTCCATGTAGGCGTTCGCGATACCAGTGAGGCCGTTGGTGAATCCCGGGCCGGCGGTGAGGAAGCACACTCCCGGGCGCCCGGTGTAGACGGAGTACGCGTGGGCCATCATGGCCGCCGCCTGTTCGTGCCGCACGTCGATGGTGCGGATTGAATACTCGGTGAAACCGTCAAGTATGGATTCGATGTGCCCGCCGGATATGCCGAACACGGTGTCGATCTTTTCCACTTCCTTTAAGTATTTCGCGACCAGGTGGCCGGCTTTGATATCTGCCATAATCGTTCTCCCTGTTCTTAATTTCGCTTCGCGCGTACGGCGCGTTGAAAACCAACGCCTATTTCATCACCAGTTTGATGCCGTCGGTGAACCACTGGATGTAATAGGCCATACCCTCCACCTTCAACCCGCCCAGGGCGGCCGCTTTGAACGACTCCTCGTCGCTTCCGGACGCCATCACCCGAAACGCCGTTGCGGCGTCGGACCAGACAAGCGCTGCGTCCGCCGAATGTTCGCCGCCCGTCCGGGAAGAGAGCGTTCCCCTGTCGAAAACGAAAAGCCTCCCCCGCTTTCCATCCACGGTCTTGATGAGGATTTTAAGCCGCACCGTGCCGATATGACTCCGGTACGCCTTGTTCGTCTTAACCGCTTTTTTCAGTTTGCGATACAGAATGAACAGAAGTAGTGAAAGCTTCATCGACACCTCCCCGACATGTGTTTATAGTGGATTCGCAGCAAATTCTAAAATTACCATGATTCCCGGTAATCAATAACCCCCTGTTCGCAGCCCTCACGTGTACGGCGCACCCGTTTTTCAGACATAGCGCTCCCTCACCCATGCGCCGATTTTTTCCATTGCCTTCGGGTAAGAAACCGTACTGCGCCAGCCGAGTTCCGAACGGGCAAGGGTGGTATCCACGTCGTTGTCCCTGCCCATCACGCCGGCGGCCAGCCGGGTAAGCGGCGCGCGGATGTTAAGCGGAGTGAGGGCCGCCTCGAGGAGCCGGCCGGCGGCCCAAGCGGCGCGGAAGGGCACGTTTCCCCTCGGGCGCTTGCCGATCATCGCGCCGAGGTCAGTCACGTAACGCTCCCAGCTCACCTCCCAGTCATCCCGAAAGTGATAGGCCCTCCCCGGAGCCGCGTCCATGGTTCCGGCGCGGATGATGCCGTCGACAAGGCTGTCCACGTACACGAGGCTCGCGCTGTGCCTTCCGCCGTCGATGAGCGGCACCATCATGTCACGCATGCGTTCGACGATATCGGTCACCCATACGCTCCCGGGGCCGGTGACGTTGGCCGGGCGCACGATGACGCAGTCGATTTTTTCAGAATCGTGGTATTCGCGCACCAGCGCCTCGGCGTCGGCCTTCGCGTCGTTGTATGGAACGCCGGACTTGCGGAGTGCGGCGGTCTCCAATACGCCCTTCAGATGGGAGCCGAGCCCGAGCGCGGCGATGGAGCTTATATACACGAAACGCCCGGCGGTACCGGCGGCCTCGCGGAGCAGGTTTTCGGTCGCGCCGAAGATCGCGCCATAAAACTGAACGCGGGTTCCCCAGTCGGTGACGCGCGCGGCGAGATGAAACACCACGTCGGCCCCGGCGCAAACGCCCCCGATGCTCTCCCTGTCGGTAAGGTCACCCGGCAAAACCGTAACGCCCGCCCTCTCGAGGCCCTCCGTGTTTTCTCCCGGAAGCGCGAGCGCGTGAACACGGTGGCCCCTGAAGAGCAGTTCCCTTACGAGTACCGACCCGATGAAACCGGTCGCCCCTGTGACCAGCGCTTTCATTCATCCCTCCACGCGTTTCTGCGTACGGCAACACTATGACATTATCAACCATACCTCCGCCGTTTTGTCGACCGTTCTTATAAACTGCAGCGAAAAAAAAGCCGGATCAGTTGCGGTTGTTTTTGATCTCCCCCCGGGGGGTATTTTCTAAACGCGGTGTTGAACGACGCGGAATAGAAGACTTCGGTTCTCTTTCCAACCGCAAATAATTATTTTTCTTGCCTCTCCGGCAAACTATTTATACACCTGCATGTGGTGTTCTTTTATGGCGTAACATTACAGCCGCCGGAGACCCTCCATGGAAACCATCAAGATCATGCCCTGCCTCGATATGAAAGAAGGTCGCGTCGTAAAGGGCGTCAATTTCGTCAACATCCGCGACGCGGGCGACCCCGTGGAGAACGCGCGCTTCTACCAGGACGAGGGGGCCGACGAACTCGCCATGCTCGATATCGCCGCAACGCTCGAAAACCGGAAGACCCGCATCGAGTGGGTGCGGCAGGTCTCTTCAGTCATCAGCATTCCGCTGACAATGGGCGGCGGCATCAATTCACTCGAGGACATCGAACTGGTGCTCGATGCGGGAGCGGACAAGGTGTCGATGAACAGCGCGGCGGTAAAGGACCCG